>CAYRLV010000393.1:0-3829 GCA_964425155.1 uncultured Ornithinicoccus sp.
CCTCCGGTGCTGTCGATCCCTTCGGGAGCACCGGCGTAGTCCTGCCGTGCTCCCGGTCCGACCGACCACGAGGAGCACGGAGTGAGCAACACGCTCAAGAAGCGAACATGGGTGAAGGTGTCGGCGGTCGCCGACGAGTTTCAGGTGGATCGTTCGACGGTCTACCGATGGATCGACCGGGGGTGGCTGCCTGCCTACCACGTCGGCGGTGGGTTGCGGATCGACCGGGCCGACCTTGACGGGGTGATCGAGCGCCGGGTGCAACCGGGCGACCTGCGGGGGGCCGCAGGATGAACACGAAGAACGAGGCCGTCCCCGCTGCCCGGCAGGAACGGCCCCACGACGCTGCCGCCGCCAAGCAAGCCGCGCACGGGCACGTTACCGCGTTCGGGACCGTGGATCGAGAGGCCATCGAGCGGTTGGCTGCCGAATTGGAGCGGCGACGGGAGGCGGCGCGGCGGTTGCCACCGTTGCCGGATGGGCGGAGTGACCCGGTGCTCGGGCCCAGGTCGGATGGCGCAGCGTGAGCGCAGGGTTCTACGGCACCGATTACGTCGAAGCGTTCGATCCTGGCCCGGAGGACAACCCGACGCTGGCGGCGTCCGAGGACGACGCGGTGGAGCGGGCGTTGGCGTTCAATCGGGATGTGGCGCGGGAGGTTCGGCGGATCAGGGTGCGTGAGGCTGCCGCTCGCCGGGTGGCTGCGGAGGATGAGCCTCCGGGGGGGTTTGATCTGGGCACGTTGGCGGAGGTGCTGGAGCGGCCTGCGGAGCCTGCTGCTCGGGTGGCTGGGCTGATCCCGTGGGAGGCGGGGACGTTGGTCGCGGCTCAGCGCAAGACGGGCAAGACGACGCTGAGCCTGAATCTTGCCCGGTGCCTGCTGACTGGGGAGGACTTCCTCGGGCGGTTCACGGTGCGGCCCCTCGTGGGCGCGGTGGGGTTGCTCAACTTTGAGATGGCGGCGCTGACGGCGGCGCGGTGGGCCAAGGAGCATGGCGTGCCGGGGGACCGGCTGGTGTTGGTGAATCTGCGTGGACGGCGCAATCCGCTGCGGCACCCGGAGGACCGCGAGCGGTTGGCCCGGCAGTTGCGCGAGCGCGAGGTGGAGTCGCTGCTGGTGGACCCGTTTGGGCGGGCCTACACCGGGCAGAGCCAGAACGACTCGGGCGAGGTCGGCGCGTGGTTGGTGGACCTTGACCTGTTCGCTCGGGCGGAGGTCGGCGCGCGGGACCTGATCCTGTCGGCGCATGCCGGATGGAATGGGGAGCGCACTCGGGGAGCGTCGGCGCTGGAGGATTGGGCCGACTCGATCATCACCTTGACGCGGGACCCGCAGGTGGAGGACTCGCCGCGCTACTTGCGGGCGGTGGGCAGAGACGTGGAGGTGGCCGAGGACCGGCTGGACTTCCATGCACCGACGCGGCGGCTGCGGCTCACCGGCGAGGGGTCGCGTAAGCAGAGCCGTGACCACCAGAAGCATGCCGAGTTGGCCGTGTGCATCACCCGCGCCGCGAGGAACGACCCGGGCATCACTGTGTCTGGCTTGAGGGTGGTGCTGAGGGGCATGGACGATGCGCCGGACTTTCGAGCCGACGACGTGCAGCGCGCGACGGCCCTTGCTGTCGAGCAGGGGTTCCTGCGAGTGGAGGACGGGGGCAGTGGGCGTGCGAAGAGGCACTTTGCGACGAACGAGGCGTGACCCATTCCAACCCGTTCCACCCCGTTCCGTGGAACGACCCCCCAACCCGTTCCACCCCGTTCTTATAGGAACGGGTGGGGGTTGGTACGGGTCGCCAGGGCCGCGGCGACGACAAGCCGGAACGGGTCACACCGGGCCAACGACCGTGACCACTTGCGTGACCGGCAACGCAGCTGGACACGCGCAGCACCAACCGAAGGAGAGCGAGCATGACGACGACTGAGACGACCAGCGCGCCGACGTGGGCGGACTGGATGGTCACCGATCCGAGGATCGCGCTGTGGACGAGGCTGGTGGTGTTGGCGTATCGGGACGCCGACGCCGAGTCGGAGACGTTGTACCTCGATCCGGGCGAACTCGCTGAGCGGGTCGGGCATACCGGCAACCGGGCCGTGCTGAGCCGGGCGGTGGAGCGAGCCATGGAGTTGGGGTTCCTCGCCAAGCCGAGCGGCACGACCGCGCTGCGGTTGGCACCGTGTGAGGGGGACTAGCCGTGACTGAGCCAGAGATTCAGCAGGCGATAGGTGACGGCGAGCGCGCCATAGCGGCCCTGCGGTGCTTTCGGGCCGATGACCGTGAGGGCGTGCGTGACGCGGTGGAGGGGTTGTCGGCGCTGCCGCTGTTGGCTGTCGCCGAGACCGCGCTGATCGAGGTTGCTCGTGCCCGTGGGGTCACGTGGGAGCAAGCCGTGGACGCGCTGGCCCTGTCATTCATGGAAATCGGCCTGAGCGACCAGACCAACGACGCCGAGGAGGACCAGTGACCAGCGACCAGACCGAGGAGAGCAACACCGATGCCACGACGGAACCGGACCCCGAGAGCCCTGAGGCGCAAGCGGCGGCAGAAGCGGCTACGGCAAGAGCGGATCGAGCAGATGCGGGAGCAGCAGGGGACGGGCCGGACGAGCCGGTAGAGACCCGTCAGGAACGCCGGGACGGGCGGTGGCGGGAGCGGGCGCAGACCGCCGAGGCGAGGATCGAGCACATGCAGCGCGCCGAGGTGGCCCGGCTGCTGGCCGAGCGCGTGACCGACGCCGAGGCCGCGCTCACCCTGTCGAACGCCGCCATGGCCGACCTTCTGGACGAGGACGGCAACGTCAACCCCAACGCCGTGCAGGAACTGGCCGACGAGGTGGCCGAGCAGCGGCCCTACCTGCGCAAGACCCCGACGCACCACGCCGACATCGGGCCGCGACGCCCACCGGGCCAGTCTTCGTCACCCTCGTGGGGCCGACTGTTGAAGGGAGGTTGAGGTCCGGGGCATGATGGGACCGGACCTGTTGAGGTGACTCCGGGTCCGGGCTCCCCGACCGGGGGGACCGTCTCGCAGGCGGGATGCCGCGAGCGCTACACATCGCAGCGCTTGGAGCATCCCCGTGCCCACCGACACCTCAAACCTGTTCTCTGTCGAGACCGTCAACCGGCTGGTGGTCGAGCCGGTCTTCGCTACCTCCGTCGCCCTGGCCTCCGGGCTGACCCGGGTCACCACGACCGCCACCCGCTACTACGTGCCGGTCGTGTCCGGCGGCTCAGCTTCGTGGCCGAGCGCGGAACTGATCGAACTGGCCGACGCCGGGGTCAGTGCGGAGGAACTGGAGGTCACCCCGAAGCGGGTCGCCACGCTGCAGGTCGTGTCCAATCAGGCAGCCGACGACGCCGGGGCCTCCGAACTGCTCGGGCGGGCGCTGGTGGCGGCGCTGGCCGACGAGTGCGACCGCGCCTTCTTCGCCGGTGCCGGACCGTCCGGCCCGACCGGGCTCGCGGGGGTGACCGGGCACGCCACAGTCAGCGCCGACCCCGGAGCCGGGCTCGACGCCTACGTGGACGCCATCGCCGCCGTCGAGGAGGCGGGCGGGCAGGCCGGGGCGATCTACGTCAGTCCCACCACGTGGGCCGAGTTGTCGAAGGTGAAGCAGACCACCGGCAGCAACGCGCCGGTGCTGTCCAGCCCGACGAGCGGGCCGACCGCCGGACTGACGAGGACCCTGCTCGGTGTGCCGGTGCACGTGTCCCGGCATGTCGGCGAGGTCGCTTGGGTGGCCGACGCCGCTCGCGCACTGGTGGTGATGCGCGCCGACTCCAAGGTGGACGTGGACCGCTCCGCGAAGTTCACGCAGGACGGCACCGCCGT
>CAYRLV010000394.1:0-3803 GCA_964425155.1 uncultured Ornithinicoccus sp.
GGGCGTACTTGACGAACATCGTCTTGCGGGCGAAGAAGTAGCGGAAGTTGATGCCCAGGTCGACGTAGCGGTTGAGGCCGTCCTCGAAGGGCAGCTCGATGCCCAGGCCGACGGACGTGCCGCCCGCCTCGAACGCGCCCTTGTTGGCCGCCTCCATCGAGCCCGGCCCGCCCCCGGTGATCACCGCGTAGCCGGCCTCCACCAGCCGCCGGGCGACGTCCTCCGCGAGCGCGTAGCTCGGGTCGCCCGGCGCCGTGCGCGCCGAACCGAACACGCTGACCGCCGGCCCCAGCTCGGCCAGGGCGCCGAAGCCCTCGACGAACTCGCTCTGGATCCGCAGCACCCGCCACGGGTCGGTGTGCAGCCAGTCGGCCCGCCCGACGTTGTCGAGCAGCCGCTGGTCGGTCGTGGAGTCGGGCACGCGGGAGCCGCGCAGGGTCACCGGGCCGAGCTGGTAGGTCTTGTCGCTCACGCAGCCAACCTACGGGACCGCCGGGATGACGAGTGGCTGGTCAGGCCAACCAGCGCAGCAGGGCCTGCTCGGCGGCCACGAGCTGCTCGACCGGGCAGCGTTCCTCGTCGTGGTGGGCGAGGTTGGGGTCGCCCGGGCCGAAGTTCACGGCCGGCACGCCCAGCTCGGCGAACCGCGCCACGTCGGTCCACCCCTCCTTGGCCACCACCGGCACGTCGAGGGCCCGCACGAACTCCTTCGCTGCCGGCAGCTGCAGGCCGGGGCGGGCGCCGGCCGCGAGGTCGGTGACCAGCACGTCATACCCGTCGAACAGGGAGCGCACCAGCGCGACCGCCTGGTCGGTGTCCTTGTCCGGGGCGAACCGGTAGTTGACGGTGACGACGCACTCGTCCGGGATGACGTTGCCCGCGATGCCGCCCCGGATGTCCACGGCGCCGAGCGCCTCGTGGTAGTCGAGCCCGTCCACCTGGACGGTCTGCGGCTGGTAGGCGCGCAGTCGGTGCAGGATCGCGCCGGCCTCGTGGATGGCGTTGCGACCGTTCCACGGCCGGGCGGAGTGGGCGGCCACCCCGCGCGCGGTGACCTCGGCCCGCAGCGTGCCCTTGCAGCCGCCCTCGATGCCCCCGTCGGTGGGCTCGAGCAGCACCGCGAAGTCGGCCTGCAGCAGGTCGGGGCGGCTGCGGCCGACCCGGGCCAGGCCGTTGCGCTCCTCCTCCACCTCCTCGCAGTCGTAGAACACGTAGGTGACGTCCCGGTGGGGTGCGGTCAGAGCCTGGGCCAGCCGGAGCTGGACCGCGAGCCCGCCCTTCATGTCGACGGTGCCGCGCCCGACCAGCACGTCGCCCTCGCGCCGGGTCGGCAGGTTGGGCGGGTCGGTCAGCGGCACGGTGTCGAGGTGACCGGCGAGCAGGACCCGCTCTCCGCGTCCGAGCCGGGTGCGGGCGACCACGGCGTTGCCGTCGCGGGTGACCTCGAGGTGGGGCAGTGCGGTGAGCGCCTCCTCCACCGCGTCCGCCAGCGGACCCTCACCACCGCTGACCGACTCGATGTCGCAGACGGCGGAGGTCAGGGTGACCACGTCCGCGGTCAGGTCAAGGGCGGGGTGGGAGGGCATGGGCGGAGGGTATCCGGCCCCGACGCGCGCCGTGGTCCGGCGTCCGGACGATGGACGGTCAGCGGCCGTCACTCGCCTAGCATTGGACCCATGGGTGACGAGCGCGCGGCATGGGGCTACGGGTTGACCACCGAGACCAGTGACGGCCGGACACTGGACGCGTGGTTCCCGGAGCCGGCGCTGGGCCCGGCGGACGAGGACAGCCCCTACGGTCCGCCCGCCGACCTGGTCTCCCTGGTCAAGGAGGACCCACGACGCGGGGTGCGGATGCGCGTGACGCAGGTCAGCGTGGACCTCGACGCACCACCCGCTGACGCAGCGGACGCCTACCTGCGACTGCACCTGCTCTCGCACCGGTTGGTGGCACCCAACACGATCAACCTGGACGGGCTGTTCGGGGTGTTGCAGAACGTCGTCTGGACCGACCGGGGCCCCTGCCCCGTCGACGACTTCGAGCGCACCCGGCTGCGGCTGCGCGAGTCCGGCCCGGTCCAGGTCTACGGCGTCGACAAGTTCCCGCGGATGACCGACTACGTCGTGCCGAACGGGGTGCGGATCGCCGATGCCGACCGGGTCCGGCTCGGCGCCCACCTCGCCGAGGGCACCACCGTGATGCACGAGGGCTTCGTCAACTTCAACGCCGGCACGCTGGGCCACTCGATGGTCGAAGGCCGGATCGTGCAGGGCGTCGTCATCGGCGACGGCACCGACGTGGGCGGCGGCGCCTCCATCATGGGCACCCTGTCGGGGGGCGGCACCGAGCGGATCACCATCGGCGAGCGCTGTCTGCTCGGCGCCGAGTCGGGGGTCGGGATCTCGCTCGGCGACGACTGCGTGGTGGAGGCCGGCCTCTACGTCACCGCCGGCACCAAGGTCAGCGTCGACGACGGCAACACCTCCGAGGTGGTGAAGGCGCGTGAGCTGAGCGGCCGGTCCGGCCTGCTGTTCCGACGCAACTCCCAGTCGGGAGCGGTGGAGGCCCTGCCACGCGAGGGCTTCGGGATCTCCCTCAACGCGGTCCTGCATGCCAACGACTGATCCTCCGGCACATCCGAGCCACCGCGACTTCCCGCACCTGTTCCACGGCCAGCCGAAGGACGGCGACGAGGAACATGGACCGGTCCGACGTCTCTTGCGGCGGCTGTTCGTGCTGCTCGTGGTCACCGTCGTCGGCATCGGTGGCTACCTCGGCGTCCGGGGGGTGACGCACAACTTCGGGGCACCCGGCTGCCGGCTGGTGGTGGGCCAGCTCGAGGAGACGCTCACGCCCGAGCAGGCCGCCAACGCCGCCACCATCAGCGCCGTGGCGGTGCGCCGTGCCCTGCCGCCGCGCGCGGCGACGATCGCGCTGACCACGGCCATCCAGGAGTCGAAGCTGCGCAACCTCACCTACGGCGACCGGGACTCGCTCGGCCTCTTCCAGCAGCGGCCGAGCCAGGGCTGGGGCACCGCCGAGCAGGTGCAGGACGCCGTCTACGCCAGCGGCGCGTTCTACGACCGGCTGATCCAGGTGTCAGGCTACGAGTCCAAGCCGATCGGGGAGATGGCCCAGGAGGTCCAGCGCAGCGGCTACCCGACCGCGTATGCGGAGCACGAGACCGAGGGTCGCGTGCTCGCCTCGGTGCTCACCGGCCAGACGCCGGGCGGGATCGGCTGCCGGCTGGACGAGCCCGAGGCGGCCGGCGACGCGGACGACGTGGCCGCCACGCTCGAGCGCGAGATGGGGCTGACTGCGCAGGTGTCGGGTCGCACGCTGACCGTCTCGGTGCGCACGCGGACGGTGGCCTGGGCGGTCGGCGCCTGGGCGGTCGCGCACGCCGAGGCCCGGGAGATCACCCAGGTGTCGGTGGGGCGGCACACCTGGTCCCGCAGCCGGGACGAGTCGGCCTGGTCGTGGCCGCAGGTCGAGCAGTCGGGCGCCTCGGCCGTGGCACCCACGACGGTGCGGGTCAGGCTCGCCGCCGCACCGGCCTCCTGAGCGACCGGCGGGTCAGCGCTTCTCGATCGCGACGTAGTCGCGCTGGGTCTCGCCGACGTAGACCTGCCGCGGGCGGCCGATCTTGGTCTGCGGGTCCTCGATCATCTCGCGCCACTGGGCGATCCAGCCGGGCAGCCGGCCGAGGGCGAACAGGACCGTGAACATCCGGGTCGGGAAGCCCATCGCCTTGTAGATCAGGCCGGTGTAGAAGTCGACGTTCGGGTAGAGCTTGCGCTCCA
>CAYRLV010000395.1:0-3801 GCA_964425155.1 uncultured Ornithinicoccus sp.
AGGTTCATGTCGTCGCGGGGGCGGGTCGGCCGGGCAGGAGGCCCACGACGAGGGCGGCGACGGCGGAGACCAGGACCGGTATGCCGGCCGGTGCCGCGGGCGCGATCACGAGCGCCAGCAGGGCGGCCACCGCTGCCGTCGCCCGACCGTCGCGGGATTTCAGTCGCGGCCACAGCAGGGCACAGAACGCCGCCGCCGCAGCGGCGTCGAGCCCGTACTGCCGCGGGTCACCCAGTAGATCACCGATGATCGCGCCGACGAACGTCATCAGGTTCCAGAGCACGAAGACCGCGCCACCGGTGACCCAGAAGCCCAGCCGGCTCGCGGAGCGCTCGGGCTGGCCGACCGCCACGGCGGTCGACTCGTCGATGGTGAGCTGGGCAGCGGCCAGGCGCCGGATGCCTCTGGCACCGAGCAGCCTGGACACCTGCAGGCCGTAGAGCCCGTTGCGGATGCCGAGCAGGGTGGACGTGGTGATCGCCGCCGCCCCGGACCCGCCGGCCGCCACCACCCCGACGAGGGCGAACTGCGAGCCGCCGCTGAACAGCACGAGCGAGAGCACCATCGCCTGCCACAGGGACAGCCCGGCGGCCACGGCGAGGGCGCCGATGCTGATGCCGTAGGCGCCGGTGGCGACACCGACCGACAGCCCCTGACGCCAGACCTGCGCGCGACGGTCCCGGGACAGGGTCAGGTCGTCGGTCACGGTTCGGCCAGGTCCGCGACCAACCGGACCTCACGGGCCACCGACCCGTCCGGATCGACCACCCGGTCGCGGAACGCCCCGTCGGGTCCGAGGCCGGCCGCTGCCAGGAAGGCCCGGGTGGATTCGTCGGACGCGAGCACCCAGGCCCGGCAGCGCCGGAAGTCCCCGACGCGCAACGTGTCCACGGCCGCGTTGAGCAGCCTTGAGCCGTGGCCGGACCGACGGTGCTCCGGGTTCACCCCGAGCGCGAGCAGCTCGCCGTCCGCCTCGTCCGCGTCGGGATCGGCGCTCGGGCCGAGCGCGACGAACCCCACCACCTGCGGCCCGGCACACGCGACCAGGAGCCGGTGCCGCGGGCTGGGCGGGTCGCCCAGCGCGTCGCGCCACACCTGTGCGAAGGCCTCCGGCGCGAACCGGTCGACGACCGCGGGAGCCAGCACCTCCGCATACGCCTCCCGCCAGACGGCGGCCTGCACGGCGCCGACGGCCGGCACGTCGTCGGCCCGGGCGGTGCGCACGCTGGCGTCGGCCACCGGCCCCTCGCTGACGCGGTCCTCGGGGGAGGTAGGCCGGGGGGACTGGTGCGGGTCGGCGGGAGTCACCGGCTCATCCTCTCAGTGTGGGGCGAGGGGCTCGCCACCCTGGGGCTGCCACGGGGAACCATGCTCCCCGGCGCCACGTCGGAGTGCCGCGGACCGTGCCCGACGAGCACGGATGACTCGAGGGGGGTCTGATGTACGACTTCGGTGTCCATCGCCAGGGCAGGGTGCCCAGGAGGCGGCTCCGACTGTTGGCCGTGGCCATGGCCGGGCTGCTGCTCACGGCGTGTGACTCGGGCTCCGACCCGGACGGGCGGGGAAGCACCCAGGGCGGTGGGGGCAGCTCCAAGGTCGCACCGATCGGCAGCTTCGAGTGCACGCAGCTGCCCAGGGCCGAGCCCGCGGGGCCGGCCCCGGCCTGGCGGGACAGCGATCCCACCGAGCTGGGCACGCAGACCCGGCGGCTGGCGTTCGGCGCAACCGCGCACTGGGAGCCTGGCCTCACCATCACCGTGTCGAAGCCGAAGCCGTTCAAGCCGACCGCCGAGCAACGAGCCGAAGCGCGCAAGGTGCTCGGCAGCAGCTCCCAGCTCGGGAAGAAGAAGCCCGGTTACGTCGCCTTCGAGGTCACGCTGACCAACCGCACCGGCGGGGGGATCCCGGCGAGCACGGCCTATGGAGAGCCGTGGTCGAGGTTGATCCTGGGCGACGCGTCCGACGCCGAGACGGGTGTCACGCTCAGCGAGGTCCCTGCGGGCCTGCTCGCCGACGGCGAGCGGATCACCGTCACCCATCAGGTCGCGGTCCTGGACCCGACCAGTCTGCAGTACCAACTGGAGCCGCTCGGCCTCGCCGAGCGCACCTTCGCCACCCAAGGCGACGCCGACGAGGCGTGGGTGGCCGGTGAGCCGGAGGAGGGAGACGGTCCCTCCCCGCAGGCCGAGTTCGGCGACGAGGTGGCCCTCGGGGAGGTCAAGGTGAGCGTCACGCAGCCGTCGACGTTCACCCCCGAGGGGGCTGCTGCCGTCACGGCGCCCACCTACCTGCGCAGCCTGGTCACGATCAAGAACACCTCGAGGGTGGACCCGGTGCTGCTCTCCGACTTCCAGGTCCTGGTGGGGGCGGGCGGGCAGACCTGCCCCGCGGTGCCGCTCGCCGACCGGGGTTTCGGGCAGACCGACTCGCTGGCGATCGCGCCCGGCCGGACCGGTCAGGTCTGGGTGACCGTGGCCGCGGCCGGTGACAAGGATGTGCGCGTCCACGTCATGCACTCGGGCGACGACGTGGACACCGCGACGGCGCTGTTCGCCGGCACCTCCCAGGCGCCGCCGCACCCCGCGGAGACGCCCAGTGGCGGGGTCCTCGCCGACGCCGTGCCGATCGCCACCGGATCCCGCGGCACCGCAGCGTTCGGCACCCCGATGTCGTGGGCGGACAGCACGCAGGTCGTCATCGGCACGCCGCGCCCGGTCGAGGCGACCGACGAGCTGCGAGAGGCGTTTCCCCACGATGCGGTCCCCCGAGGGTGGACCGCTGTCGCCGTGCCGTTCACCGCGCGCGGCGTGCACGCCGAGTCGGTCGCGGAGAACGCGCGGGTCAGCGTGACCGCTGACGACCGCATGGGGCTGACCCACCTGACTCCGGTCGGTCGTGACGCCGAGCGGCGCGGGGCCGGCTACCACTGGACCGAGACCGCACTGGTGCCCGACCGGTCGGACCTCACCGTGGGGCTGACCGCGCCCGACCGAGTGCCCGTGTGGGCGATGGCCGACCCGTCGGGCGGCGCGATCGCCCTTGCTGAGCCGCCCGCGGACGACGAGGCGCTGGTCGAGACCGACTGGGGCACGGCGCACCACTACGGCGACGACGTCTCGGTCACTGTCACCGAGCCCGCCCGTCCGAAAGGCGACGGCGACCAGGACTGGTCGACCGGCCGGCTCACCGTCGCCAACGGCAGCGACAAGGCCGTGCCGATCGCGATCGAGCTCCACGCGCTCACCGGCGGGCAGGTCGTCGCGGTCAATCACCCGGTCGGAGCCTGGCAATCCCTCGGCCCGCTCGTCTACACCGTGCTGCCACCCGGCGCGAACAGGCAGGTCGACTACACCGTGCCCGCCGGGACCGACGCAGTCGCGGTACAGATCAGTCCCTTCCGCGCGCCGCTGATCGTGCGCGACTGACGCGCCGCCCCCGCGCGGGTGAGGTGGGTATGCGGGGTGCGCACCCCGCATACCGACCTCACCCGTGCAGGTTGTGACACTCCTGGCGCAGAATTGCAACATCGTGTAACAGCCGGGCATACTGGAGCCATGGACGGCAACCTGATCGACCCGGACGTGCCGCTGAACGCCGCGGAGTCGGGCGAGTATGCCCAAACCGTCGCCGACGGCGCCGCGAGCGCCGACCGGCCGGCCGGGGCGAGCTTCGACGACCTCATCGCCGCGGACAAGCGGATCGAGCCGCGGGACGACATGCCCGACAAGTACCGCCAGACGCTGATCCGGCAGATCGCGCAGCACGCGCACTCCGAGATCATCGGGATGCAGCCCGAGGGCA
>CAYRLV010000396.1:0-3771 GCA_964425155.1 uncultured Ornithinicoccus sp.
GCTCGCCCACGAAGTAGCCGTTGTTGAGGATGTTGTGGTGCGAGAGCGTCGCGCCTTTGGGGAATCCCGTGGTGCCCGAGGTGTATTGGATGTTGATCGGGTCGTCCATCGTCAGCGTCGCCATCCGCTCGGCCAGCCGCGCCGGATCGACGTCGGCACCCGCCGCGACGAGGTCGTCCCAGGTCTGCTCGCCGATGTAGACCACCTCGGTCAGCTCGGGGCAGTCGCCCCGGACCTCGTCGACCATCGCCCGGTAGTCGGAGGTCTTGTGCCGGACCGCGCTGACCAGCATGCGCATCCCCGACTGGTTCACGACGTACTTCAACTCGTGCGACCGGTAGGCCGGGTTGACGTTGACCAGGATCGCGCCGACCTTGGCCGTGGCGTACTGCAGCAGGGTCCACTCCGCGCCGTTGGGCGACCAGATGCCGATCCGGTCGCCGGCCACCACGTCGCGCGCCAACAGCCCGAGCGCGAGCGCGTCGACGTCCCGGTCGAACTCGGCGTAGGTCCACCGCCGCCCGCTCGGCAGGTCCACCAGGGCCTCGCGGTCGGGGAACCGCGCGACGGTGCGGACGAGGTTGTCGCCGATCGTGTCGCCCAGCAGCGGCGTGTCGGAGATTCCTGAGGTGTACGACGGCTGCGCTGGATCGGTCACGGCATCCTCCTGGTCGAAGCGTCGGTCGCCTCCATCATTGGCAGTCCCGGTCCGCACGGCAAGCACTCCGCGGATCCGATTACCGTATGACGAGTGCCCGCCTCCGCCACGTCGCCCGCCTCCGGTGCCCGGAGCCTGGCCGAGGACGTGCGGCTGCGCACCGACGACCAGCTGCGCGAGCTGCTCCGCCTGCGCCCCGACCTGGCCAGGCCGGCGCCGACCGACCTGACCAGCCTGGCCGCCCGGGCCACCACCCGAGCCAGCCTGCAGCGCGCCCTGGACACCCTCGACCGGGCGCACCTGCAGGTGCTCGAGGCGGTGCTGGTCACCGATCCGCCGGAGCAGAGCCGGACCGCCGGCCTGCTCGGGATCGACGGGCCGACGCTGGACCCGCTGCTCGACCGGCTGTGGCGGATCGCCCTGCTGTGGCGCGGCCCCGAGGGGCTGCGGCCGGTCCGCACCGTGGGCGAGCTCCTCGGGCCGCATCCGGCCGGACTCGGACGCCCGGCCGCCGAGCTGCTCGCCGGGGCGACGGCCGCTGCCGTCGAGACTCCCCGCGGCAGCGCGCTGACGGCGGCCCTCGGCCAGGTGTCCGCCCCGGCCCGTGCGGTCCTGGACCGGCTGGCGTGGGGCCCCCCGGTCGCCGTGCTGAGCAGCGAGGGCGAGTCAGCCCGTGCCGCAAGGGAACTGGTGAACAGCGGGTTGCTCGTGCCCACCGCCGACGATCGTGTCGCGCTCCCCCGTGAGGTCGGCTTGGCGCTGCGTGGTGGGCGGCTGCACCGAGAGCTCCAGCTGGAGCCCCCCGCCGCTCCGACGTCATCCCGGCCGCAGACGCTCGTCGACGCGGCCGCGGGAGGGCAGGCCGCCGAGCTGCTCAGCCACCTGGACGAGCTGGCCGAGGAATGGGGAGCCCACCCACCTCGGGTGCTGCGGTCCGGTGGTCTGCCGGTCCGTGACCTCACTCGGCTCGCCACGGTGCTCGACGCCACCTCGGAGCGGGCGGCGTTCGTGGCCGAGGTCGCGTTCGCCGCCGGCCTGGTGGCCGACGACGGTGCCCTCGAGCCGAGTTGGGCGCCCACGCCGGCCTACGACGACTGGCAGCAGCGGCCGGGGCCGGCCCGATGGGCACACGTCGCCGCCGCGTGGCTGGGCACCTCCCGCGCGCCCTCGCGCGTCGGGTCGGCCGGCAGCGCCGGCACGGTCAACGCGCTCAGCGCCGAGGCGGTCTGCCCGCAGGGTCGGCAGCGCCGCCAGGACGTGCTCGCCGAGTTGGCCACCCTGCCCGGCGGAGCCACCCCCGGCGCCGCCGCGCTGGAGGACCGGCTGCGCTGGCGTCGGCCGCTGCGGTTCACCGACGGAGCCGACCCGGGCGTCGGCGTCGTGCTCCGGGAGGCCGACTGGGTCGGGGTCACCGGCAGCGGCGGGCTCAGCGGCCCGGGGCGGGTGCTCCGCGAGGAGACCGCGGAGGCCGCCGCCGAGGCGATGGCCCAGCACCTGCCCGCGCCGGTCGAGGAGATCCTGCTCCAGGCCGATCTCACCGCGATCGCTCCCGGGAGGCTGGACGGGAGCCTGGCCGGGTTCATGCGGCTCGCCGCCGACGTCGAGTCCCGAGGCGGCGCCACGGTGTTCCGCTTCTCCCCCGCCAGCGTGCGCCGCGTCCTCGACGCCGGGTGGTCGGCCGCCGACGTGCTGCACACCCTGGAGGAGTCCAGCCGCACCCCCGTGCCGCAACCCCTCGACTACCTCGTGCGCGACGTCGCCCGGCGGCACGGGCAGACGCGCGTGGGCTCGGCCTCGTCGTACGTGCGCAGCGACGACGAGAGCGTGCTGGACGCGATGGCGGCCGACCGCCGGCTGGCACCCCTGCGGCTGCGACGGATCGCGCCGACCGTGCTGGTGTCACCCGCCCCCGCGACCACCACCCTGGACCTGCTGCGCGAGAGCGGGTTCAGCCCGGCGGCCGAGTCGCCCGAGGGTGGCGTGGTCGCCACCCTCGCGAGCCGCCACCGCACCCCGCCGCGGCGGCCGACGCCTGCGGTGCAGGTATCCGTCGTCGACGACGAGGCGTCCGCCGCGCTCGTGGCGGCCCTGCGCGCGGGAGAGGAGGCCACGGCATACCGACGCCAGCAGGAGGAGGCGCGGTCCGGGCCGAGCCTCCCCGCGACCGACCCCGCGGTGACGCTCGCGCTGCTGCGGGAGGCGGCGGCCGACCACCTCGGGGTGTGGATCGGCTACGTGGACGCGACCGGCGGCACCCGACGCGCTCTGCTGCGGCCGAGCCGGGTCGAGGGCGGGCGGGTCTACGGCACGACGGAGGAGTCGGATCTCGAGCGGTCCTTCTCCGTGCACCGGATCACCGGTGCCGCCCCGGCCTAGTGCTCACCCCGGACCGCTTTGCTCACCCCGGGCCGCTGCCCGGCCACGCAAAAGCGGTCTGAGCTGAGCAAAGCGGCCGGTCGTGAGCACGGATGCTCGAGGTCACCAGATGCGGACCCGCTCGGCCTCCGGCAGCCACAGCGTGTCGCCCTCGGTCACGCCGAACGCCTCGTAGAACTCGGTGAGGTTGCGCACGATGTTGGCGCGGAACTCGCCCGGCGCGTGCGGGTCGATCTGCAGCAGTTGCAGCGCGGCCTCCTTGCGGGACTTGCCCTTCCACACCTGAGCCCAGCCGAGGAAGACCCGCTGGGCACCGGTGAACCCGTCGATCTCCGGCGACGGGGCGCCCTGCGTCGCGATCCGCCACGCCTCGTAGCCGATGGTCAGGCCGCCGAGGTCGCCGATGTTCTCGCCGACGGTGAGCGCGCCGTTGACGGCGTGGCCGGGCAGGTCGCGAGGCTCGAACCGGTCGTACTGCGCGATGAGCGCGGCGGTGAGCCGCTCGAACCGCTCCCGGTCCTCCTCGGTCCACCAGTCCACGAGGTTGCCGGCTCCGTCGTAGCGCGAACCCTGGTCGTCGAAGCCGTGCCCGATCTCGTGGCCGATGACCGACCCGATGGCGCCGTAGTTGACCGCGTCGTCCGCCTCCGGGTCGAAGAACGGCGGCTGCAGGATCGCTGCGGGGAAGACGATCTCGTTCATGCCCGGGTTGTAGTAGGCGTTGACCGTCTGCGGCG
>CAYRLV010000397.1:0-3749 GCA_964425155.1 uncultured Ornithinicoccus sp.
CAGTGCCTCGACATCCTGGCCGACACCCACGGGCGGGCACGGAAGGGGGCGCGCGCGGAGCTCATCGAGCGCTTCGACCTCGACCCCACCAAGAGGACGCGCGACTACTCCAAGGGCAACCGGCAGAAGGTCGCCCTCGTGGCAGCCCTCGCGGCCGACGCCGACCTGCTGATCCTGGACGAACCGACATCCGGCCTCGACCCCCTCATGGAGCAGGCCTTCCAGCAAACCGTGCGCGAGCGCACCCGTGACGGCGCCACGGTGTTGCTGTCCAGCCACATCCTCGGCGAGGTCGAGGCGCTCGCCGACCGGGTCACCATCGTCCGCAAGGGCCGCACCGTCAGCTCCGGCACGCTGGCGCAGCTGCGACGCCATACCCGCACGACCGTGCACGCCGTGACCGACGCCGAACCTCACGGCCTGACAACGCTTCCCGGCGTCGAAGACCTCACCCAGCACGCGGTGGACGGCCGGCACGACAGCGCCTTCACGGTCGGCCCCGAGCACCTCGCCGCGGCGATCGGGATGCTGCACGCCGCCGGGCTGCACACGCTCACCAGCCAGCCCCCGAGCCTCGACGCGCTGTTCCTGCGCAACTACGCCGAGGACGCGGACCAGGCGGACGGCGACGGTGCCGACGACGGGACGGACGGTCTCACCGTGGAGACGAGCCGGCGATGAGCACGGCACAGCTGCCCACCATGGTCTCCATCTCCTGGCGCACGGGGTGGCGGACTGCCCTCACGTGGGTGGTCGCCCTGGCCGCGCTGATGGTGGCCACGACGACCTCGATCAGCGGCCTCTACGACACCCAGGCCAAGATCGACAGCTATGCCTCGGCGGTCGGCAGCGGCGACGCACTCATGCTGCTCAACGGCCGGATCTACGGGCTCGACTCGCTGGGCGGTGTGATCGCCAACGAATTCGGGTTCGTCGCCTCGTTTGCGTTGCCGTTGATGGGAATCAGCCTGATCGCCCGCAACACCCGCCGCGACGAGGAGTCCGGCCGGCTCGAATTGCTCCTGGCCGGCCGGATCGGCCGCAGCGCCCCGCTCGTGTCGGCGGTGCTCGTCACCTCCGCGGCACTCGTGCTCACGTCGCTGGCGCTCGCGGCCGGACTGCTCGCCGTCGGGATCCCGCTCACCGGCGCGGTCGTCTACGCAATCTCGCTGGGGTTGTTGGGATTCGTCTTCGCCGGCATCGCCGCGCTGACCGCCCAGGTCGTGGAGCACGCCCGCGGCGTCTACGCGATCAGCCTGGGCGCCCTCGTCGTCGCCTACCTGCTGCGCGGCATCGGCGACACCCTCGACACCTGGCTGTCCTGGCTCTCCCCGCTCGGGTGGGCCGAGCAGACCCGGGCCTTCGGCGACGCGAGGTGGTGGCCGCTGCTCGTACCGCTCGTGATCGGCGTGCTGCTGGTCTCGGGGGCCCTGCGGGCGGCGGGCTCCCGCGACCTCGGCAGCGCGTTGCTGCACCGGTCCGGTTCGGCCGCCGCGGCCTCGGCGTTCCTGCGCAGCCCGCTCGGCTTCGCCGTGTCCCTGCACCGCAGCACCGTGATCGGGTGGGCCGCCGGGGCGGTGGTCACGAGCGGCATGTTCGGGCTCCTCGCGCAAAACGTCATCGACGCGATGGCGGGCAACCCCGCGCTGCAGCAGGCCCTCGGCGGGGCCGGAGGCGTCGACGGATTCCTCGCCATGGCGGTGATGCTCGTGGGCCTGATCTGCGGAGGGTACGTCGTGCAGGCCGTCGGCACGCTGCGCGCCGAGGAGGCCGCCGGACGTCTCGAGCCGATCCTTGCCGGATCTGCCTCGCGCACAAGGTGGTTCGCCGTGCACCTCGCAACGATCCTCGGCGGGCTCCTCGTCGTGGCGCTGCCCGGCGGGGTCGTGCTGAGCGCGAGCGTCGCCTGGTCGACCGGGGACGCACATGCCGGCGCGCTCGCCGCTGCGGTCACGGCATACCTGCCTGCGGTCCTGGTGCTCGGGGGCGTGGCGGCCCTGCTGTTCGGCGCCGCACCGCGCTGGTTCGCGCTCGCGTGGCTGGCCTTCGCGTTCACCGCGCTGGCCGCCTACCTCGGCGACCCGTTGCAACTCCCGACGTGGCTGCGCGACGTCGCCCCGACCGAGCACGTGGGCTACCCGCCGCAGGACACGGCCGGCGCGATGGCGTTCGTGGCCCTGCTCGCGGTGGCCGCCGTCCTCGTCGCGGCCGGCCTCGCGGCCTTCCGCCGCCGCGACCTCCCTGCCGGCTGACCCCTACTCGTGGCGAATGGTTGTGGGGTTCGAGGCGGTTTCTCCGCGCAAACCCCACAACCATTGCCAACGGGGAGGGGGAGGTATGGGGGGAGGTCAGGCCTGCTGGAGCTCGATCCGGTTGCCGACGGGGTCGTCGGTGTGGAAGCGCCGGACCCCCGGGATGTTGTCGTCCCACCGCACCTGCCCGCCGGCGGCCGCCACCGCCTCGGCGACGGCGTCGACGTCGGTGACGAGCAGGCACGGATGGGCCTTGCGAGCCGGCCGGAAGTCCTCCTCGACGCCGCAGTGCACCTCGGCGCGGCCCGACCGGAACCACACGCCTCCCCGCGCGGCCAGCACCGGCGGCTTGGGCACCTCGGCCATCCCGAGCACCCCGGCGTAGAAGCCGCGCAGCTCGTCCTCGGCCCCCGCCGGGCACGACACCTGCACGTGGTGCAGCCCCGTGACGGGCGCCTTCGTCGGGAAGTGCGCGTGGCCCGGCCCGTGCCCGGTCCGTGCGGCCGGTGCTCCTCCGCCGGCCTCGTCACGGTGTCCCACGGCGAAGATCCGGCGGAACGGGAACGCCGTGCCGTGCCGCCCCCGTGGGTAGGCTCGCCGCAGCTCGGCGGCATACGCCTCCAGGAACTCCGCCCGTTCGGCCTCCCCGGTGAGGATCTCGAGCACCGGTCGCATCGCCGTGCCCTTGGTCCACTCGAGCACCGGATCGCTCTGCTGCCCTTGCGGATCGAGCATCTGCAGGTAGGTCGTCTCCCACACGTCCGCGCCGAATCCCGCGTCCGCCAGCACCTCCGCGTATGCCGGCGGCTCACCCACCGTCGTCGCTCCCCGCAGCCTCGGCACCAGCTCGTCCGCCCGGGGCATCCGCGCGGCGACCTCGCGCAGCAGGGCGTGCGAGGGCGCGTCGAAGTTGCCCGGCACCTGCATCGCAAACCAGCCGCCGGCCGCCACCTGGCCGAGCAGCCGCGGCAGGAGGTCCAGATGACCCGGCACCCACTGCAGGGCGGCGTTGGTGACCATGACGTCCACCGCCGTGTCGGCCTGCCAGCTCCCGAGGTCGGCGTGCACCCACTCGACCCGTCCGTCGGTGTCCAGCTCGCGCGCCCGGGCGATCATCTCCGCGGACGAGTCGACCCCGATCACCGTCGCGTCCGGCCAGCGCCGGGCGAGCGACAGGGTGAGCGGGCCGTTGCCGCACCCGAGGTCGACGACGACGCCGGGGGCGCCCGCACCGACCCGGGAGAGGAGGTCGAAGAACGGCCGGTCCCGGTGGCCAGCGAACTTGGCGTACTGCTGGGGGTCCCACACCGTGGATGACATCGGCGTTTCCTCTCGACGGCGACCTCGGAAGTATCTCGACATCAAGATACTCGACGTGGACTAGAATAGCCACCATGTCTGCGCGCCACCCGGAGTCGCCGGAGCCGGAGCCCGCCCTGTCCCCCACGCCGCCGGGCGCGCCCGATCCCGGCGCGCCCCCGGTCGAGGTCGACCGCT
>CAYRLV010000398.1:0-3734 GCA_964425155.1 uncultured Ornithinicoccus sp.
GCTCGCCGTTGAACAGCATCGGGGCGTTGTCCTTCTCGCCCTCGCCGATCACGACGACGCCCTTCATGCTCACCGTCGAGATCAGCGAGCGCATCGCGGTGACGGCCGCGCCGTCCGCGCCGTTCTTGTCGCCGCGTCCGACCCAGCGCCCGCCGGCCATCGCGGCGGCCTCGGTGACGCGCACCAGCTCCAGCGCGAGGTTGCGATCGGGGGCCTCTGGCCTGGTCGTGCCGGCTGCGGACGGGTCGGTCGACATGGCGAGCTCCTCCGGGTCGAGAAGGACGTGGCGCCTTGACTCTAGCGGTCTCCCGGGCGCCCCCGATGCCCAGCACCGCGGATCCGCGAGGCGGGCCGGTGCCGGGGAAGGGCCGGTCGATCATCGTGGAGAGGGTTCGGCGACGATGGAGGAGTGAGCAACCAGGCCGACAGCCCGCAGCGCGCGGCGCCGCCACCGTCCACGCGCCGCCCGGGCGCCCAGACGGTCCGCAGCATGATCATCTCGATGGCCGTCATCGTCGCGCTGACCCTCGTGCTGTTCGCTCTGGTGCCGAGGGGCAAGGGAGCCGACCCTGCCGCGGTGGACGTCCGGCCGATCGCCACCCAGGTGGTCGCCGAGACGGGCTGGCCGATCTCGACGGCACAGGACCTGCCTGAGGGGTGGAAGGCGACCAATGCCCGCTTCACCACGCTGCAGCACCGGCGCACCTGGCACGCGGGCTACCTCACCGCCGACCGCGAGTACATCTCGATCGACCAGACCAAGGGGGCGACCGATCGCTGGCTGGCGGCGCGGACCCGCGACGGTGCGCGCGACGGTTCGGTGCGGATCGACGGGCAGGAGTGGCGGCGGCACCGGTCCACCGACGGCGACGGTCGTGCGCTGGTGCTGCCGAGCGGCGAGCAGCGCCCGCTCACCACCGTAGTCTGGGGGACCGTGTCGTATGACGAGCTGGTCGCCTTCGTGGGCCGGCTGGAACCGGTGCGGGCCGGGCGCGGCTGAGTCGGCCGAGCGTGCGCGGCACGAGGAGTCAGACCGGGACGGTGAACTCGTGGTCGTGGTCGAGCGCTCGCCCGGTCGACACGAGCATCGACCCGGCGGCGAGGTCGTAGCAGACCGACCACTGCGTGTGCGGTCCTGCCAGTTCCCGGAGCAGCGCCGTCACGTCGTCGCGGTCCAGCCGGCCGGCCGCCTGCCGGAGGCGGGCCGCGCACGTGGCCTCGTGCCCGGTCGCCCGGGACTCCGGTGCCGGCGTGCGCTGCGGGTCGGGCAGGCACAGCCACGGCTGGTCGTCCGGCCGGCCACGCACCTGCATCCCGCCGTCGTGGAACTCGACCACCGCCGCGTTGCCCTCACGGTCCGCGAGAAGGAAGTGCGGCCCTGACCCGCTGACCAGGTCGACCCCGACCGACGCGAACACCTCGAGGGCCTCGGGCGCCGTGCGGGCCCGGTCGAGCGCCAGACGGCCGAGGGCGAGCCCGCCCACCCGAGGGCTGTCGCTCATCGCCGTGGACCGAGCCAGGTCGTCGGAGGCGAGCCCGACGAAGACACCGTGGCCGTTGACCCCGTCGACCACACCGCCCTGGCCGCGCAGCACGCCCTGTCGCCCGCGTGGGTGCCGGAGGTCGCCCAGGGTGTCGCGGGTGTAGCCGACCTGGTGCAGGTGCAGTGTCGCGACCGAATTCGGGCCGTCGGTGAGGTGCGAGCGGACCACGAGGGCCGGCCCGGTGTCCGCGTCCAGCGTGCGGCCCACGAGCGGCCGGCCGGGCTCACCCAGGACGGCGAACAGGACGCCGCCGACGGCGGTCTGCGCTGCCGCGTCCGCCGGCAGCGCGGAGGCGGCCGGCGAACCGGGTGACGAGTCGCGCAGGTGGGCGGGCTCGCCATACCAGTCCATCTCGACGACCGGCTGGTCGCCGACACGGCGCAACGAGGCCAGCGACCGCATCTCCTCGGTGGGCGTCTGGACGAGTCGCAGTCCCGCTCCGAGGTGCGGGAGCGAGTCGGGGGCCTCGGAAGGGCTGGCGAGGTCGGGTTGCCGGCTCACCTGGTCGCCGTCGGCCGGGGGAGTCGATGCCACGTGCGCAGCCTAGCGGGGTCCAGCGGCTCCCCAGGGCGTGGTCGCGGCGGTCGCCACCGGGCCCAGGGCTATTCGGCGTCGGCGTCCGTGCTCGAATCCAGCGTGCTGGCGGCGGCATCCAACCATCGGCTGCAGTGCTGGGCCAGGGCCTCGCCGCGCTGCCACAGGGCCATGCTCTGCTCCAGCCCGAGCTGTCCGCCCTCCAGCTGGGCCACGATGGTGATCAGCTCGTCGCGGGCCTCTTCGTAGCCGAGGTCGTCGATGTCGTCGAGCTGGGGCTTCGGCGCCGGTCCGGGGTGCCGGCCGTCGGACTGTTCCTCCCCTTCGGACATGACCCCCACCCTAGACGGCCCCCGCGACCGGACGCACGGCGAAGTCGCCACGGGCGACCTGGACCCGGAGCAGCTCGTCCAGCTCGACCTCGGCCCGGTCGGTGACCACCTGGCCGTCGGCGTGCTGGACCACGGCGTAGCCGCGCTCCAGGGTGGACAGCGGCGACAGCGAGCGCAGCTGGGCGCGCAGGTGGTCGACCCGGTCGGCGGCCCGGTCGACCGCGTTCTGCAGCGTGGAGCGGGAACGCTCCTCGAGCCGGTCGAGCTCGGTCCGCCGGGCCTCGATCATCGTGTGCGGCTGGGCGAGCACCGGCCGGGAGCGCAGCATCTGCAGGTGCCGTCGCTCGTGCTCGAACCGGGTGAGCAGGGCACGCCGGCCGCGCTCCCGGGTGGCCGCGACACCCGCTCGTTGCTCCGCCACGTCGGGGACGATCCGCTTGGCGGCGTCGGTCGGGGTCGAGGCACGGGCATCGGCGACGAAGTCGAGCAGCGGCGTGTCGACGTCGTGGCCGATGGCGCTGACCACGGGGGTCCGGGCTGCCGACACGGCCCGCACGAGGGACTCGTTGCTGAACGGCAGCAGGTCCTCGAACGAGCCGCCGCCTCGGGTCACCACGATGACGTCGACGGACGGGTCGCGGTCGAGGTCGCGCAGCGCGGCGGTGACCTCGGTGACGGTCTGCGGCCCCTGCACGGGCACCTGCCGCAGCTCGAACTCGACCCGGGGCCAGCGGCGGCGCGCGTTCTCCACGACGTCCTTCTCGGCGGCGCTCGCCCGCCCGCAGATCAGACCCACCCGGCGCGGCAGGAAGGGCAGGGTGTGCTTGCGGTCGGCGTCGAACAGTCCCTCGGCGGCCAGCAGCCGCTTGAGGTGCTCGAGCCGGGCGAGCAGCTCACCGACGCCCACCTGGCGCACCTGGCGCGCGTCGAGGTGCAGCGTGCCCCGCTTCGTCCAGAACACCGGCTTGGCGTGCACCACGACGCGGCCGCCCTCACCCACCGGGACGGGCATCGCGTCGAGGGTGTTGGCCCGCACGACCACGGACAGGGACATGTCGACGTCCGTGTCGCGCAGCGTGAGGTAGCAGGTCTGTTGGCCCGGCCGCCGGTTGAGCTGGACGACCTGCCCCTCCACCCACAGCGGCGACATCCGGTCGACGTAGTCGGCGATCTTCATGGTCAGCGTCCGCACCGGCCACGGCCGCTCGGCCGTGGTGTCGGCCGCCTTCTCCGGCAGGGGCGCTGGGCTGCTCACGCGGCCACACTAGCGGCGACGACGGACGGCGACGATGGAGCGGAGCGACCCTGCCGTCGAGGAGCCGCG
>CAYRLV010000399.1:0-3723 GCA_964425155.1 uncultured Ornithinicoccus sp.
GCCGCGGCGTCCGTCGACGACACGACCGCCCCGACGAGGAAGCCCACCTCGAGTGAGACGTCGAGCAGCCAGTGGGCGGCGAAGCCGACCACGATGACCGAGACGACGACGCCGAACGTGGACAGCACCGCGGCCGGGGCGACCGACGAGCGGATGCTCGACCACGCGGTGGTCAGCCCGCCCTCGGCGAGGATGAGGATCAGGGCGCTGTAGCCGAGGACCTGGGTCAGGTCGGGCGAGTCGAACCGGATGCCCAGCCCCTGGTCGCCGATCGCCACGCCGATCGCCAGGTAGAGCAACAGGGTCGGCAGGCCGGCTCGGACGGCGAACCGCACGGCCCCCACGGACACGAGCAGCACGAGGGCGCCGACGAGCAGCACGGGCGTGAGGTCGTCCAGCGTGAAGTCCGGCGGCACCAACGCGATCATGCCGGGGCCCCCAGGAGGTGTCCGAGCCCGGGCGGCAGGGCAGCGGAGAGCGGGGTCCCCGCGACGTACCGAGCGAGGCACGAGCGAGGACTTCGTGAGGTGCTCGTCGTGGGGTGGCTCATCCGCGCCCTCCTCTCCCTCGCCCGTGGTTCCCGTCGCCTGGTGCCGTGCCTGCCCTCGAGGCGTTTCCCGGTGGCTTAGTCTCGCAGGGTGTCTCGCCCCAGGCTGATCCGTCGCGTCGCCATCACGGTGACCGCGGTGGTCGTCGTGGTCGTGGTCGTCGCCGCGGTGCTCGGCGTGGGTCTGGTCCGCCGGTCCTTCCCGCAGACCTCCGGCGAGCTCACGGTGCCGGGCCTCACCAGCGACGTCACGGTGCTGCGGGACGACCGAGGCGTGCCGCAGATCTACGCCGACAACCCCGACGACCTGTTCCGGGCGCAAGGTTACGTGGCCGCCCAGGACCGGTTCTTCGAGATGGACCTGCGCCGGCACATCACCGCCGGACGGCTGTCCGAGCTGGTCGGCCCCGACGGGCTGGAGACCGACCGGGTGATCCGGACCATGGGCTGGCGGCGGGTCGCCGCCGAGGAGCTGCCCCGGCTGGCCCCGAGCACCCAGCGCTATCTGCGTGCCTACGCCGACGGGGTGAACGCCTACCTGGACCAGCGAGGCTCGCCGTCCAAGATCGCGCTGGAGTATGTCGTGCTGGGCCAGCAGGTGCCCGACTACCACATCGAGCCCTGGACTCCGGTCGACTCGCTCGCCTGGCTGAAGGCGATGGCCTGGGACCTGCGCAGTGACTACGACGGCGAGCTGATGCGGGCCCGGCTGGCCGGCAAGCTGCCGGTGCGCCGCATCAACCAGCTCTACCCGCCCTACGACGCCGACCAGCACCGGCCGATCCTGTCCCGGCAGGACTGGAAACCCTCGGGAGCGAGTGCGTCCGGCGGCCGTTCGACGGACCGCCCGGCGAAGGACCAGCAGCAGGCCGAGTCCGCCGTGGCGACCGGGCCGGTCGACCCGGCGCTGCCGCGTGACCAGGGTGCGCACACGGCATACGTGCAGGCTGCCGAGGCACTGCACGCGGTGCCGGCGATGCTCGGGCACGGCGACGGGATCGGCTCCAACTCCTGGGTGGTCGACGGGGAGCACTCGACGACGGGCAAGCCGCTGCTGGCGAACGACCCGCACCTCGGGGTGAGCATGCCGGGCATCTGGTACCAGACCGGGCTGCACTGCCGCACGGTGTCGGCGAGCTGCCCGTTCGACGTCTCCGGGTTCTCGTTCTCCGGCGTCCCCGGCATCGTCATCGGGCACAACGACACCGTCGCCTGGGGTTTCACCAACCTCGCGCCGGACGTCACGGACTTCTACCTCGAGAAGGTGATCGGCAGCGATTACCTGCGCGACGGCCGCTACGTCCCGCTCACCGAGCGCACCGAGACGATCAAGGTGGCCGGCGGCGACGACGAGCAGCTGGTGGTGCGGTCGACCGAGCACGGGCCGCTGCTGTCCGACGCGATCTCGGCGGTGCGGAAGGCGGGGGCGTCGGCGCCGGTGCGTGGCAAGCAGACCTCCGAGCGGTATGCCGTGTCGCTCGCCTGGACCGCGCTGCAGCCGACTCGGACGGCGGACGCGATCTTCGAGCTGAACACGGCGCGCAACTGGCAGCAGTTCCGCGACGCCGCACGCGATTTCGCGGTGCCGGCGCAGAATCTCGTCTACGCGGACACCTCCGGGCACATCGGCTACCAGGCGCCGGGCCGGGTGCCGATCCGCCGCTCGGCGACCCCGGGCGCGCCGCCGGGCTACTGGCCGGCGCCGGGGTGGAACTCCGCCTACGACTGGCAGGGCTTCGTGGCGTTCGAGGACCTGCCGCACGTCCTGGACCCCAAGGAGGGCATGCTCGTCACCGCCAACCAGGAGGTGACCGAGAGCCCGGTGCCGTTCCTCACCACCGAGTGGGACGCCGGCTACCGCAGCCAGCGGATCCGGGAGCTGCTGAAGCAGACCCCGACGGTCAGCCCGGAACGGATGGCGCAGATCCAGCTGGACACCCGCGACGGCTTCGCGCCGGTCCTGGTCAAGCGGCTGCTCGCGGTCGACCTGGGCCGCGACCGGTTCACCAAGGACGGGCAACGACTGCTGAAGGACTGGGACTTCACCACGCCGGCGTCAGGACCGCAGTCGTCGGCCGCCGCGTTCTACAACGTGGTGTGGTCCAAGCTGTTGCGGCTGACGTTCGACGACGAGCTGCCCCAGGACCTCTGGGCCGGGGGAGGCGACCGCGACCGCCAGATCGTGACCCGGCTGCTCACCCGGGAGCGGGACCCGTGGTGGGACGACAAGCTCACGCCGGGTGTCGTGGAGGGCCGCAACGAGATCCTCCGGCAGGCCATGGTCGACGCCCGGCTGGAGCTGACCCGCTCGATCGGCCGCGACCCGAAGACGTGGACCTGGGGCCGGCTGCACCAGCTCGAGCTGAAGCACCAGGTGCTCGGTGGCGACGGGGTCCCCGGGCTGGTGCGGAAGCTGTTCAACCGGGGTCCGTGGGAGATGCCGGGCGGGTCCTCGATCGTCAACGCCAACGGGTGGGACGCCGCCGAGGGCTACGACGTCACCACCGCGCCGTCGATGCGGATGGTGGTCGACCTGTCCGACTTCGACGCCTCGCACTGGGTCAACCAGACCGGCAACTCGGGCCACCCCTACGCCGACCACTACGACGACCAGGCGGATGCCTGGGTGCGTGGTGACACCTATCCGTGGCCGTTCTCCCGGGACGCGGTCCGCGAGGCCACCGACGACGAGCTCACCCTCCACCCCGGCGACTCCTGACCGCCCCTCCGGCGTTGTTGCGGCGAGTTCGGCTCGTCGAGGGGCCGCTCTCGCCGCAACTACCGAGAGGAGGGGAGGGGGATCAGGCCGCGGCCGGGGGTGACCACGGCGTCGACCCGTGCGTCGTGCGGTTCGTGGGGGAGCGGATCGTCCACCAGCTCGTCGTCCTGCACGACCGCGACGACGAGGGCGTCCGGGTCGCGCCGGGCGAGCGCCCGGTCGTAGCTGCCGCCGCCCTGGCCCAGGCGCACGCCGTCCCGGTCGACCGCGAGGGCGGGGACGATGACGACCTGCGCGTCGGCGATGGCGTCCCGTCCGAGCAGGTCCGCCGGATCCAGCGGCGCCCGCGCCTTGTCGCCCTCGCGTGCCGGGGTGCTCGCGTCGCGCCAGTCGAGGTCGAGGTCGTCGCGCAGGACGGGCACGACGACGCGGATCCCCCGGGCCTGCAGCGCGGCGA
>CAYRLV010000400.1:0-3718 GCA_964425155.1 uncultured Ornithinicoccus sp.
GCGGGCCGCGCAGGGCTACCTGCGGCGGCGTGGGCTGGTTGAGGTCTGACCAACCTCGTCGGCACACAGCCCTGTCCGAGATTGGCACTTCTGGGTCGGTCGTCACGTCGGTGACAGCGCCCAGGCGTCGGGCTTGTGGATCGACCACGGCACCCCAACCCGGTGCTTGAGGACGTGCCGGTCGTCGTCACCGGCCCCACCTGGACCGACGACACGGTGAACGGCGGCGGCACCTGGACCACCCCCCACGCAGACCGGCGTCACCTACTCCCCGGCGTCCGGCACCGCAGACCCCGAGCAGTGGGTCACCGTCACCGCGACCGCGTAGTCCCGTTACTACATCGACGGCCAGTCCTCCTGGCCCAGGCCTTCCCCGCCGCACCGCCCCCTCGAGGGCACTCTCACCTTCCTCGCGCAGGCGGTCGACCCTGTCGCTTGCCAGCGTGATGGGACCACCTCGTTGCCACGAGCATGGGACCACCTGGGCGTGTGAGTGAGCATCACCGCTCCGCCTCGCTCGCGTCAAGGGTGCCGCGCCGGTGGGTGTCGCGTTGACGGTAGGAGGGGCCCTCGATGACGAGGGTGTGAGCGCTGGAGGTGAGCCGGTCGATGGCGGACTGGGCCAGGAGGGCGTCGCTGGTCATGGTCAGCCACTCACTCGGTTCCCGGTTGGAGGTCACGATGGTGCTCGCGCGGCGGTGCCGCTCGACGACGAGTTCGTAGAAGTCGTTGGTCTGGGTGGCGTCGAGAGCTCGGAGCGCGAAGTCGTCGAGGATGAGGACGTCGACGCGGGCGAGCTTGCGGATCTCGGCCTCGAGCGCGCGACCGAGCACGCCGTCCCGGTGCTGCCCGCCGCGGCCGGCTCCCCCGGGGGCCGGTTCGCCCGCGACCCGGGCGAGTACGACACCAGCGGCGGCGCGCGCCTCACCCTGCTCCCCGGCGGCAAGGCCACCACTACCACGACACCCGCACCCGAAGGAGACCCCTCATGAGCACCACCACGACCCTGGACCAGCCCGCTGCCCGGACCGCGCCGACCGACCCGGTCGGGGTAGACCCGACCCGCACCCTCAAAGCGCTCAAGCCCGGGCAGATGACCCAGACCCTGCCCGAACGGCTCGCCCTGGCCCGGCAGCGCAAGATGGGCCACGCCGCCTTCCTGCAGCTCATCCTCGACGACGAGATCACCCGCCGGGAGTCCCGCTCGGCGATGCTGCGGGCCCGCACCGCGGGCCTGGACCCGGCGGCG
Organism: uncultured Ornithinicoccus sp.; assembly: GCA_964425155.1. GTDB lineage: Bacteria > Actinomycetota > Actinomycetes > Actinomycetales > Dermatophilaceae > Segeticoccus. The sequence goes on from CAYRLV010000400.1 coordinate 1,250, forward strand.
GCTGGACTCCTGGGACGAGCTGGAGGACCTGACCTACGACCGGGCCCTGCTGTCCGACCTGACCAGCCTGGCCTTCACCGAGGCCGGCAACAACGCCCTGCTCCTGGGACCCGTCGGGGTCGGGAAGACGCACCTGGCGACCGCCCTGGGACACATCGCGATGTGCACGCCGCCCGCGCGGACAAGCTGTTCACCCGGCTGCGCGCCGCCCGCCTCGACAACACCCTCGAGATCGACGCCATCAACCAGACCGCCGGGTCGGGGGCGACACCGAAGGGCATCTACATCACCCAGGGTAAGCGCGTCCAGATGCTCTACCTCTACGTGCACGACACCTGGCGAACCGGGATCGGTATCGACTTCGTCACCGGCCTCATCCACGGTTGCTGGGTCGTCGACAACGGCCGGTCCAACGCCGCCCGCGCCTCCGGTTCTCACCCGGGCAACTCCGGGATCGGCATCGGCCTGACCAACGTCGAGGACACCACCGAGCAGATCGTCATCTCCGGGAACCTCGCCGCAGGATGCTCGAACTTCGGCATCTTCGTCGAGTCGCAGCATGGCAGCCTCGTCGGTCGAGGCGTGGTCATCACCGGCAACACCTGCCGCGACAACGGTCGCGGTGGCATCGCCGACGCCGGCGGCCACTCCGTCGTCATCACGGGCAACAGCTGCCTCGGCAACGAGGGCGCCGGCGTGGCCGTCGACTACGGCACGATGGGGGTCCAGCCGACCAAGGGGCGCCCCGGCGCGCACACGCTGGTGTCGGGCAACATGCTCGAGGGCAACGAGCGTGGTGTCCGGCTGGAGACGGCCGGGAACTGGAACCTCGACAGCCCCCACATCACCGGCAACACAATCCCGGGCAACACCGAAGGCGGGGTCGTCGCACAGCTGGACGGCACCGGCGCGCACGAGAACGTCTGGTTCGACGGGAACGCGACTTGCGACAGTGGCGGACCGGCTGTCCTGCTCACCGGGTCCACCACGGTCGACCGCCTTGCCGTCACAGACATCCGCATGTGGGGCAACGCCGGCTCGGCGGTGGAGCGTGGGGACGGACACGACGCACGCACGGGTCACGGGCAACGAGGCCTGGGGCAACACCGCCGGGATCACGTTCGACACGGACAAGACCCACACGTCCCCTGTCATCGACTCCACTGGGTCGACGGCTCGGACGTCCTTCCGACCTAGCGGCCGGGGAGCAGCGCGCGGGCCCGGTACTTCACCGCCCGTGCGCGTACGTCCCACCCCAAGCCACCCGACTCGCGCACAAGGGCGACTACCTCGCCGACCTGCGGGTCGAACGAACGCAGCCCGTTGGCCAGCCACCGGGCACGGCGGCCCGCGAAGGCGGTGAGGTCGAACTGCCCTGTGAACCTGTCCAGCGCCCCGATCGAGTCGAGCGTGACCATCGTGCGCAGACACTTGGAGCAGTTCGAGCAGTTCGACCCGTCCGAGGAGACGGTGCACACGTCGAGACTGCCCCAGGCGTCCTCCAGCTCGGCGACCAGCCGTGTCTTCTCGACCCGGGTGTGCCGGCCACCCGAGGACCGGAGCATCAGGCCCGGCGTGGACAGCAACGGCAGCACCATCGCGTCGGTGAAGGACGTGTCGTAGCCCCGGCCGGGGCCGGGGCCGGATTGCCCATAGGCCCACGCCGACGCGTACAGCCACAGGCCGAGCCCGCCGGCCAGGACGTGCGCGACGGCAGCGTTCCGAGGCGTGTGCGTCGCCTGGAAGTCGTGCGGACCACCGTAGAAGTCGTCCATGTTGGAGTCGACGTCGACCAGGGGGAGCCCGATGTGTCCCGCGACGGGCGCCAGCTGAGACAGCCTCGCCGCCCACAGGCCCCGCGGGTCCGCGCTTGCGTGGGAGCCGACGTTGTTGAAGAGCAGGTGCGTGAGCCGCTCAGTGTCCGGCACGTCCCCGTAGTGGTGCTCGGCCAGGACCGTCCAGGAGTCGATACCCGCCGAGAATCCGGTCGCGACACCGCCAGGCGGCGTGTCGGCTGGGCGCGGATCGTCGAAGACGTGGGTGACCGGGTCGCCGTGACCCATGAGGGAGTAGACAGCCTGGGCATCGCCCTGCCAGTGAGCGAGCGCGGATGTGACGGGGCCGGTGAACCGCACCTGGCTCCCGGATCGCATGGCCGGGATCAGCAGGACGCAGACCGCCGCATCAGCCCGCTCGGACAGCAGGCGCCCGTGCTCTCGTGGCACTGAGAACCACAGTTGCTCCGGGAGCCCCCCCCCCCCCGACGACCTGCACGGACCACCGCGCCCGGTCTGCCACGTGCTCAACCTCTGGCACTCCGACCGTGACGCACCCCAACATGCCCGCACCCTACCGCCCCCCGACCCGAGACCCGGGAGGACCACACTGCCCACGCGACAGGCCCCATGGTGGCCGCCGCTAACGCCTTCGACCCAGCCTGAGCGCCCGCCGGGCCTGACGCGCAGCCTG
>CAYRLV010000401.1:0-2524 GCA_964425155.1 uncultured Ornithinicoccus sp.
CCGGGGTGCAGGCCGTTGGTCAGCGAGTCCAGGTCGGTGAACCCGGTGGGCACGCCGACCATCTCCCCCGCCGTGCCGGACGCGTGCTCGATCTCATCGACCGTGGCTTCGATGACGTCGCCGAGCACGGCGTAGTCCTCGCCACCACGCTTGTCGGCGACGGCGTAGACCTCGGCCTGCGCGGCGTTGACGATGTCCTCGACGTCACCGCCACCGGTGCCGTAGCCCATCTGCACGATCCGGGTGCCCGCGTCCACCAGCCGCCGCAGCACCGCGCGCTCGGCCACGATCTGCGCGTAGTAGCCCGCGTTCGCCGCCGTCGGCACCGACGAGATGAGCTGGTGCAGGTAGGCCTGCCCGCCGGCCCGGGTCAGGTCGCCCCGCTTGGTGAGCTCGTCCGCCACCGTGATCGCGTCGGCCGGCTCGCCGCGTCCATACAGGTCCAGGATCGCGTCGAAGATCAGCTCGTGCGCGGGCCGGTAGAAGTCGACGCCCTTGAGCACCTCGATGCAGTCGGCGATCGCGTCCTTGGACAGCAGCATGCCGCCGACGACGCTCTGCTCCGCGTGCACGTCCTGCGGCGGCACCACCCCCTGGTCGCGCTCCGACGGGTCGTCGAAGGCCCGCGACTCCAACTCCGCGATCGACACGCGCACCCCTTCTGCCGACACTGACCCGGACAACCGTTCGAGGACACACCACCACGCCGCACCGACAAGCCCCCGTGCCGGCGCCGTGATCGAGGTGAAGACCCCACGCTAGAACCGCGCCGTGACCACCTCCAAGCCCAGCGGCAAGGTTCTCGGCGCACCCTGTGGACAACGCTGGGGACAACCTGTGCAGCACGCCGTGGACGGTTGTGCAGAGCCTGTGCACAAGACTGTGGACAACGGCGATCCGTGCGGGGGACCCGTGCGTGGCTCCTGCTCAAACACCGTCCACCGGCTGTGGACAACAGAAATATTCCCGGTCGCGCGCGGTGCGCCCACCCGCGGCACTGAACCGCTACACCATCTGGTATGCGGGGCCGCCCCGACGTCGCGCCCGTCACCACCTCCACCACCGAGCCGGGGCCTCGACCGCGGGCGACCGCTGATCCGAGGTTCGGGGCGCAGGCCCCTGTCAGGGGGCCGGTGGATACTCCCGGCATGGCGCGCTTCGAGGACCAGGATCTGACCGACGCGGAGTTCCGCGAGTGCGACCTGACGCGGGCGCGCCTGATGGGGGTGGTCATGCGTGACGCCGTGATCGACGGGCTCGTCACCAACCTGGTGGTCAACGGGGTCGAGGTGACCGCCTACGTCGAGGCCGAGCTGGACCGGCGGCACCCGGTGCGGTTGCTGATCCGCTCGGACGACCCGGCCGACCTGCGCGAAGCCCATCGGCAGCTGCAGGCCGACTGGGCGGCCACGGTCGAGCGGATCCGCCGGATGCCACCGGGAACGGAGTCCCAGCGCGTGCGCGGCGAGTGGTCGGCGGTGGAGACCCTGCGACACCTGGTGTTCGTGCACGACTCGTGGTTCCGTCGCTGCTGCCTGGGGTCCACCGAGCCCTTCACGGCGATCGGTCTGGCGCCCGACGTCCCCGACGAGCACGGGCGGGGACTCGACCGGGCGGCGTCGCCGAGCCTCGACGAGGTGCTGGCCGTGCGCGACCAGCAGGCCACCGAGCTGGAGCAGTGGTTGACCACCGTGACCGCCGAGCAGCTCGCGGCGCCCGCACCGGTGCCCGCGGGGCCGGGGTGGCCGCCCTACGCCCGCGGGCGCTCGGTGCTCCAGTGCCTGCACACGGTGTTGAACGAGGAGTGGGCGCACCACGGATTCTGCGTGCGCGACCTCCACCTCCTCGAGGCCTGACCGAGCGGGCGCTCCGCTGCGGCGTGCCGGGATCGGGACGTCGTTCGCGTCTGAGGGTCGCCCCGGCCCTACTGGCCGGTGCGGCCGTCCAGGCACTCGCGGAGCAGGTCGGCGTGGCCGACGTGCCGGGCGTACTCCTCGACCAGGTGCACGATGATGTCGCGGGTCTCGGAGGTCTCGCCGTGCACCTCGACGCGGCGATCCAGGTCCAGCCCCGCATACACCTCCTGCGCGTGGGCGACCTCGGCGCGCCAGGTGACCCACGCGTCCTCGACGACCGCATCGTCGGCGACGGCGCCGTTGAAGTCCAGGTCCCGGTCCTCCGCGGTGCGGTAGAGGAAGGGCAGCTCCGGGCGCCCCTCCAGCACTCGCCGCGTCCACGAGTGCTCCACGCGAGCCAGGTGGCGGACCAGCCCGAGCAGCGACATGGTCGACGGTGGCACGGACCGGGTCGCCAGCTGCGCCGCGGTGAGCCCCTCGCACTTCAGCTCGAGCGTCATCCGGTAGCGGTCGAGGTACTCCCCGAGCACGCCCTTCTCTCCGGTGCCGGTCGGGATCGACTCACGCGGGTCGTCCGGGGCGTCCTGCCACATGCCGTTGAAGTTCACGCACCGACCCAAGCAGGCGGCCGCGCGCCCGCGCAATCGCCTTTCGCCGGCGAGAGCCCC
>CAYRLV010000401.1:2624-3715 GCA_964425155.1 uncultured Ornithinicoccus sp.
TCGTCGGCGGCGGCGAGGACCCGCTTGGTCAGGGTCAGGGCTCGCTCGCAGTCCTTGCCGGAGACGGTCGCCTCGGTGTGCACCCGGCCGCGACCGTCCGCGCGGGTCGGCCACAGGTAGGTGTGCACGTGGCAGCCCTGCTGCCCCTCGTCCACGACCGCGACGTCGTGACCGGCGACCTGGCGGGCCTTGCCGCCCAGCTGCCGGGTCAGCCGGTCGAAGGACCAGGCCAGGTACGTCAGGTCCAGGTGGTCGCGGGTCGACACCGGCTGGTCCGCGGCCGCGCAGTGGTCGAGACCGGCAGCCGTGCTGCCCTGCTCGTCGGTGAGGGTGTCCGAGTCTTCGGTCGCCAGCAGTCCACACGCGGTGACGTGGTCGGGCCCGGTCGGCCGGCGCACGTCCGGACCACCCGTCGAGAGGGCGGAGCCCACGAGCTCCGCCGCGGGGTCGAGATCCGAGCAGTCCGCCCGGCCGGCGCGGACGGCGATGCCGTGGCTGTCGCCCGCGGCGAAGACCACGCGGCAGCGCTCGTCGTCGCGGTAGGCGGCCAGCCCGGCGACCGACCGCTGCCCGGCGTCGGAGCGGGCGGCCTGGTCGAAGGGGACGCCCACCTCGACCGTCACCCGCACGTCGCCCACCGTCCCCGAGCAGGTATGCGGGCCCTTGCCGTAGGCGTCGTCGACGCCCTCGGCCGCGGGCGTGGTGAGCAGGGCGCACGGGTCGAGCGTGGCCAGGGACCGGCGCACCTGCGCGACGGACCGCTGCGGCGTACCGGCACCCGTGGCGGTCGGCGCACTCTCCGCGCCCCCCGACGTCGTCTGCCCGGCCGGTGACGTCGGCGCTTCGTCCGTCCCGCCGGTCTCGGTCCCGCTGCTGCAGCCGGCGAGGAGCACCAGCGCGGCCGCGACGGCGCACCATCGGGAGGTGTGCGGGCGGGCGGTCATGTCGATCCCTTCGTCGTCGCTGGGGGAGACGCCGTCCGGCTCCGCATGCTCACGCGGCACGCCGTGGCCCTGGCCGTAGTCGCCGGGACACAGCTCCCCTCCATGGCCAGTCGGACGCAACGGACCCGCCCGCGGTTCCGCACGCCC
>CAYRLV010000402.1:0-3712 GCA_964425155.1 uncultured Ornithinicoccus sp.
TGCCCATGAGGTAGGAGTGGCACGGGAACGCCGGGTCGAAGGAGTGGGCCGCGCCCGCGTCGGTGCCGACCGTCTCGACCCCCATGCCGAGCACCGGCGACTCCTGGGCCACCCATCGGGCACACTCGGCCGACAGCCCCGGGCTGTGCGGGCCGTTGGCGTCGGCGTTGATCGCCGACTCCTGGGTGGTGCGCGCGTCCCAGCCGGTGCGCACCAGCAGCCAGCCACCCTCGGGCAGCGGACCGTGCTCGGACTCCCAGGCCCTGATGTCGTCCACCTCGACCAGGAAGTCCGGATCGTCGGCGACGCGGTCGCTGAAGTCCAGCACCACGGCCGGCGCGATCAACCGGCTCACCGGCACGGAGGCGATGTCGTCCCCGTCCTTGCCGGTGACCCAGTGGTTGGGGGCGTCGAAGTGGGTGCCGGTGTGCTCGCCGGTGTGGAAGTTGTTCCAGTACCACGCCGGGCCGCGGTCGTCGTAGCGGCTGATCTCCTCCAGCTGGAACTGCTGGGTCTGCCCGAACTCCGGTGGCAGCTCGAGGATCGGGGTCGTCTCGGACAACGGGGCGGTGAGGTCGACCACCTCGATGGTCCCGCTGGTCAGGGCTGCGACGAAGTCGGACAGGGCGGACATGGCCTCTACTCTCTGCCGGTGGACGGCCGCCAGCGGTCGTGGCGGGTGGTGGGTTCACCCTCGCGGACGAGGGTGAGGCGTGGCTTGGGCCCGTCGGTGCGGCCGGTCTGCGGCTTGCGGCGGCCGGCCCGCCACGGCATCGGCCAGACCGCCCCCGGCCCGTCGTAGTCCTGCTCGACCGCGGCGTGCAACGTCCAGCTGGGATCGTAGAGATGAGCTCGCCCGATCGCGCACAGGTCGGCGCGTCCCGCCAGCACCAGTGAGTTGACGTCGTCCCACGAGGAGATGATGCCGACCGCGATGGTCGGGATGCCCACCCGGTTGCGGATCGCGTCGGCGAACGGGGTCTGGTAGGAGCGGCCGAACGCCGGTTGCTCGTCGGGCGTGACCTGACCGCTGGACACGTCGATCGCCGCTGCGCCGGCCCGCTGGAACGCGCGGGCGATCTCGACCGCGTCCTCGCCGGTGATGCCGCCGTCGACCCAGTCGGTGGCCGAGATGCGCACGGTCATCGGCTTGTGCTCCGGCCACACCGACCGCATCGCCCGGAAGACCGCGAGGGGGTAGCGCAGCCGCGCCGCCAGGTCACCGCCGAACCCGTCGGTGCGCCGATTGGTCACCGGGGAGATGAAGCTGGACAGCAGGTAGCCGTGGGCGCAGTGCAGCTCGAGCAGGTCGAACCCGGCCGCCTCGGCGCGGTGCGCGGCCTGCACGAACTCGTCGAGGATGGCGCGCATCTGGCCCTCGTCGAGCTCCTCGGGCACCTGGTTGACGCCCTCCTGGTAGGGGATCGCGGACGGGCCGACGACCGGCCAGTTCCCTTCGGGCAGAGGCTGGTCGATGCCCTCCCACATCAGCTTGGTCGACCCCTTGCGTCCGGAGTGGCCGACCTGGATGCCGATCTTGGCCGCCGACTGGTCGTGCACGAAGTCGGTGAGCCGCCGCCACGCCGCGGCCTGCTCGTCGTTCCAGAGGCCGGTGCAGCCCGGCGTGATGCGGCCGGTGGGGGAGACGCAGACCATCTCGGTCATCACCAGGCCGGCGCCGCCGAGGGCCTTGCCGCCGAGGTGCACGAAGTGGAAGTCGTTCGGCATGCCGTCCCGCGAGACGTACATGTCCATCGGGGAGCAGATCACCCGGTTGACCAGCTCCAGCTCGCCGAGCCGGAACGGTTGGAACATGGGCGGGGTCGGCTCCTCACGCCGCGAGTCCGGTATGGCGGCACGCACCGTCGCGTCGAACCACCGGTCCATCCGCTCGACGAACTCCGGGTCGCGCACCCGGAGGTTGTCGTAGGTCACCCGCCGGCTGCGGGTCATGATGTTGAACGCGAACTGCTCCGCGTCCTGGTGCATGTACTGCCCGATGTTCTCGAACCACTCGAGACTGGCCTGCGCCGCCCGCTGGGTGGACTGGACGACGGGCTTGCGCTCGGTCTCGTAGGCCTCCAACGCCACGTCCAGTTCGTCGTGCTCGTGCAGGCAGGCGGCGAGGGCCAGGGCGTCCTCCATCGCCAACTTGGTGCCCGACCCGATGGAGAAGTGCGCCGTGTGCGCGGCGTCGCCGAGGATGACGACGTTGTCGTGTCGCCAGCGCTCGTTGCGCACCGTGGTGAAGTTGATCCACCGGGAGTTGTTGGCCATGACCCCGTGCCCGTCCAGCACGTCGGCGAACAGCTCCTGCACCTTGGCGATCGACTTCTCGTCGGACTCGCCGGGCGCGAACTCCCGGTCCGCGAACGCACCGAAGCCGGCCGATCGCCATACCTCGTCGTTCATCTCGACGATGAACGTGCTGCCGTGGGCGTCGAAGGGATAGCCGTGGATCTGCATGACCCCGTGCGGCGTCTCGCAGATGTAGAACTTGAACGCCTCGAAGACCTTGTCGGTGCCGAGCCACATGTACTTGCAGTGCCGCTGGTCCAGGGTGGGCCGGAACGTGTCGGCGAACTCGCGGCGCACGGCGGAGTTGAGGCCGTCGGCCGCGAGCACGAGGTCGTGGGTGGCGGCGAGCTCCCGGACCGGCGGCGCCTCGGTGCGGAAGTGGACGGTCACCCCGAGCTCGCGGCACCGGGCCTGCAGGATCTCGAGCAGCCGCTTGCGACTCATCGCGGCGAACCCGTGTCCGCCGCTGGTGATGACGGTGCCCTTGGCGTGCACGTCGATGTCGTCCCAGCGGGCGAACTCGCGCTGCATCAGGTCGAACACGCCCGGGTCGGCGTGCTCGATGCCACCGAGCGTCTCGTCGGAGAAGACGACGCCGAAGCCGAAGGTGTCGTCCGCGGCGTTGCGTTCCCAGACGGTGATCTCGTGGTCGGGGCCGAGGGCCTTGGCGAGGGCGGAGAAGTAGAGGCCCCCGGGGCCGCCCCCGATGACGGCGATGCGCACGTCCCTCAGCCGCCTTCGCGCAGCCGGAAGCGTTGCAGCTTGCCGGTCGACGTGCGTGGCAGCGTGTCGATGAACTCCAGGGCGCGCGGGTACTTGTAGGGGGCGATCTCGGCCTTGACGAAGTCCTGCAGCTCCTTGGTCTTCGCTGCTTCGGCCGCCTCGTCCCCGCGCACCCCCTTCGCGTCGTCGCCGAGCACCACGAACGCCTTCACCAGCGCACCCCTGGCCTCGTCGGGGACGCTGACCACGGCCGCCTCGACGACGTCGGGGTGGGCCATGAGCGCCTCCTCGACCTCCGGCGCGGCGATGTTGTAGCCGGACGAGACGATCATGTCGTCGCTGCGGGCCTGGTACCAGAAGTAGCCGTCCTCGTCGCGGATGAACGTGTCGCCGGTGAGGTTCCAGCCGTTCTGCACGTAGGTGGTCTGCCGCGGGTCGGCGAGGTAGCGGCACCCGGTCGGGCCCTTGATTGCCAGCCGTCCGGGCTCGCCGTCGGGAAGGGGCTGCCCCTGGGCGTCGACGATGGCCGCCTCGTATCCCGGCACCGCCGTGCCGGTCGACCCCGGCCGGATGTCGTCGTCCGCCGAGGCGACGAAGATGTGCAGCATCTCGGTCGACCCGATGCCGTCGATGAGCTTGACCCCGGTGGCCTCGTGGAACTCGCGCCAGGTGCTCTCGGGCAGGTGCTCGC
>CAYRLV010000403.1:0-3704 GCA_964425155.1 uncultured Ornithinicoccus sp.
GCTCGAGCTGGGACAAGATCGCTCAGCGCGACTCCTGGATGGACGTCAAGAAGTCGTGGTCCGAGATCGACGAGAAGAATCTGGAGTTCCCGGCGATCCTCATGCAGGGCCAGTCGGTCTTCCGCTGGGCCGTCTGGGGCATGGCCCCGGTGGCGCAGCAGGCCCTGGACGCCGCAGGCATCAAGGCCGACGACCTGGACGCCTTCATCCCGCACCAGGCCAACATGCGCATCATCGACGCCATGATCAAGCAGCTCAAGCTGCCGGCTGACATCCCGGTGGCCCGCGACATCGCCGAGACGGCGAACACGTCCGCGGCCTCGATCCCGCTCGCGACCGAGCGGATGCTGCGCGAGGGACAGGCACCGCACGGCGGGCTCGCCCTGCAGATCGGATTCGGCGCCGGCCTGGTCTACGCCGCACAGGTCATCGTCCTGCCGTGACACACTCCCGGTGGCCCGGCGGGTAATCCGGGTCAGCCCACAATGAATCCCGCACAACACACGCAGAGGAGCACCACCATGGCGCAGAGCGAGCAGGAGATCCTGGCCGGCCTTGCCGAGATCGTCAACGAGGAGACCGGCCTGGAGACCGACTCGGTCCAGCCGGACAAGTCCTTCACCGAGGACCTCGACATCGACTCGCTGTCGATGATGACGATCGTCGTCAACGCCGAGGAGAAGTTCGGCGTGCGCATCCCCGACGACGAGGTCAAGAACCTGTCGACGGTCAAGGACGCCGTCAGCTTCATCCACAACGCCCAGGGCTGACCCGTCCGCCGTCCGGCCCCCACGCGGGGCCGGGCGGCGACCCGCCCCTCATACACGAGCACATCCTCGTCCAGCACCCCTGATCCAAGGAGCAGATCCTCCGATGGCTACGCACCGCGAACCGCGCATTGTCGTCACCGGTCTTGGCACCACCAACCCCCTGGGTGGCAACACCCCCGAGACCTGGGAGGCCGTCCTCGCCGGGGAGTCCGGCGCCCGCACGCTCACGCAGGACTGGGTCGAGGGTTACGGGCTGCCCGTGACGTTCGCGGCCAGCATCAAGCACGACCCGGCCGACTCCCTGTCGAAGGTGGAGACGCGCCGCCTGGATCCCTCGTCGCAGTACGCGATGATCGCGGCCCGCGAGGCGTGGAGCGACGCCGGGACGCCGGAGGTCGACCCCGAGCGCCTCGCCGTGGCCATCGGCACCGGCATCGGCGGCGTGCACACCCTGCTGGCGCAGTACGACATCCTCAACGAGAAGGGGCCACGACGGGTCTACCCGCTCACCGTCCCGATGCTCATGCCCAACGCGGCGTCCGGCAACGTGTCACTCGAGCTGGGTGCCCGCGCCGGAGCGCACACCACGGTGTCCGCCTGCTCGTCCGGGGCCGAGGCGATGGGCTACGCGGCCGAGATGATCCGCACCGGCCGGGCCGACGTGGCAGTGGCCGGTGGCACCGAGGCCGCCATCCACCCCCTGCCGATCGCCGGTTTCGCTGCCGCCCAGACGCTCTCCAAGCGCAACGACGACCCCACGGCCGCGTCGCGTCCCTACGACAGCGACCGCGACGGTTTTCTCCTCGGCGAAGGGGCCGCCGTCATCGTGCTCGAGACGCTCGAACGTGCCCAGGCCCGCGGAGCCACCATCTACGCCGAGCTTGCCGGGCTGGGCATGTCCTCGGACGCCTACCACATCACGGCCGGAGACCCCGAGGGTGCGGGCGCGGCCAGGGCCATGCTCGAGGCGATCGAGCGCGCGGGACTCGCCACGTCGGACATCGTCCACATCAACGCGCACGCGACCTCGACCCCCGTCGGTGACGTCGCGGAATACAACGCGATCAAGCGGGCGTTCGGCGACCACTCGGACGAGATCCCGGTGACGGCGACGAAGTCGATGACCGGGCACCTGCTCGGCGCGGCCGGGGCCCTCGAGACGGTCGTCACCCTGCTGTCCGTCCACCACCGCGTCATCCCGCCGACCATCAACCTGGAGCACCAGGACCCGGAGATCCCGCTGGACGTCGTGACCGGTGGACCGCGGAGCCTGCCGGACGGCGACATCGCGGCACTCAACAACTCGTTCGGCTTCGGCGGGCACAACGTCGCGCTGACCGTCTGCAGCGTCTGAGCAGGCCTGGCCGAGGGGCACCGTCGGCGCCTGGCGGCCGGTGGGGCACCCTCCCCGTCGAAGTGCACCGATGAGTTCGGGCCGCTCACCCGGTCGATCGGGGTGAGCGGCCCGGCCAGCGGGTCGCATGAGACGAGGAGGGGTCATGGCATCCGTGTCGGTGTGCACGCACTTGTGGTTCGGGAACAACCGGGCCGTCGAGGCCGCGAACTTCTATGCGCAGCACATCCCGGACTCCGCTGTCACCCACGTGTACACGGTGCGCACCGCACCCGACAGCTCCGTCGCCGAGGTGGTGGAGTTCACCGTGGCCGGGCACGAGGTCATCGGCCTCAATGCCGGACCGGATCTCCAGCTCGACGAGGCGTTCTCGTTCTACCTCCGCGTCGACGGGCAGGACGAGGTCGATCGCTATTGGGAGATCCTCACCGCCGACGGCGGTGAGCCAGGTCAGTGCGGTTGGTGCAAGGACAAGTTCGGCGTCTCGTGGCAGGTCGTCCCCCGCGAGCTCGAGGAGTGGTCCGGTGACTACTCCAGCGCAGCCAACCATCGCGTCTGCCAGGCGATGCTGACGATGGGCAAGATCGACGTCGGCGCGCTCCGGGCGGCGTACGACGGCGTCTGACTACCTGCGTTGCGGCGCCCTCGAGGGCGCCGTCCGGTCCGCGTGGTCGGCTGCCGCAGACCGGGCGCCAGCGCTCGAGGGCGGCGGGGTTACATTCGCAGGTATGGAGGACCAGAGCGTCGAGGTGACCGCACCGAAGGACGGGCCGATCCCCTGCCCCAAGTGCGGCAACCCCGACCCGTCGAAGATCATCAAGTGCCCCTACTGCCGGTACGTCCCGGGCACGACCCAACTGCGCAAGGCCCCGCCGCCCGGGCGGGTCCGCGCGGCCACGATCCCCAGCCTGTTCCTCGCCGGCGCCATCATCGAGATCATCGCGGTCGCGCTGGTGATCGCGATCTCGGACGCCGAGCACGTGGCCGCCCCGGCCGTCATCGTCGTGTGGCTGCTCGTGGGGCTGGGCAACGTCCTCCTGCTCGTGGCCAGCATCGCCGCGGGTGTGTCACTGGGCATCCGGGCGACTCGCGACCGCTGAGCGATCGTCTGGTGCTGCGGTCGCCTCGTCGTCCTTCAACCGCACCCTCCCCTCTTGGTTCTCTGCGGCGCTGGTTCGCGGGGGTCGGGGTCGTTGGTCGGGGTGAGTGAATCTCGCTGGAGATTCTTGTGATTCGCTGGGGATGAGGGTTCCCTGTGTCGGTCGACCGTGATAGGCTTTCGAACAAGCGATCGAGACGGGGGCGGAGCGGTGTCGGTGACCAGCACACCACCAGGCGGCGGCCACACGTCGCTGGCCGAGGCCCGGCTGACCCGCCACTGCACCGACGCCGACCAGTCCCCCGCGCGCCGCAGCCCGGTGGCCGGGCCGACCGGTTGGTGCGGGTCGGTGTCCTGGTGGCGCCGCGGTGGCCCGTGGTCGGGGGTGCGGCTGGACCGCCGGCACCGTCACGCCGCTGACGTGGCTGCCGAGGAGTCGGTGCTGCCGCAGCGGGTCGCCGCGGCGCAGCGGCTGCTGGCC
>CAYRLV010000404.1:0-3698 GCA_964425155.1 uncultured Ornithinicoccus sp.
ACGGTCCTCGTTACAGTGTGGGACAGGTCATGAGCGCCAGCGTCAAGCCCCGGCTCGCTGGCCGGCAACCCTCCTCCGCGGTGGGGTGCCCCGGGTGATGACCGGGCCGTCCCGGACCGGGTCGGCAAGCGCGGGCCCTCCGACCGGTGGGCCCCTGGGACCAGGGAGCTGCCGTCATGATCGCACCCCACTCGGTACGCCGCGGGGGCCTCACGTGACCGTGACCAGCCGCCCTCGCACGCGTGACTCCGCGCTGCCCGCCGAGCCGGACGGCGCGACCAGCACGCCCGGACGTCATACGGTGCGGCTCGGTGGTCTCGGTCTCGAGATGGGAGGGCACCTGCCCGACGTGCACGTCGCCTACGAGTCCTGGGGCACCCTGAACGCCAGCGGGACCAACGCGGTGCTCGTGGAGCACGCCCTGACCGGGGACAGCCACGTGGTGGGGTCGGCCGGCCCCGATCAGCCGACCCCCGGCTGGTGGCCGGGTCTCATCGGGCCGGGTCGCCCGCTGGACACCCGTCGGTACTTCGTCGTGGCCAGCAACGTGCTCGGCGGATGCCGGGGGACGACCGGGCCGGCTTCTCCCGCGCCCGACGGCAGGCCGTGGGGGAGCCGCTTCCCGTTCACCACCGTGCGCGACCAGGTGGCCGCGGAGGCGCTGCTGGCCAGACGGTTGGGGATCACCCGGTGGGCCGCCGTGGTCGGTGGGTCGATGGGCGGTATGCGGGCGCTCGAGTGGGCGGTCAGCCGCCCCGAGCTGGTCGAGCGCGCCCTCGTCCTGGCGAGCACCGGCTACGCCACGGCCGAGCAGATCGCGTGGTGCCAGCCGCAGCTGCTGGCCATCCGACAGGATCCGGCGTTCCGCGGCGGTGACTACTACGGTCACGGCTCACCGGACGACGGCCTCGCCCTGGCCCGGCGGATCGCCCACGTGACCTATCGCAGCGAACCGGAGCTGGCCGACCGGTTCGGTCGTGCGGCGCAGCCGGGGGAGCAACCGCTCGGGGGCGGCGGCCGCTATGCGGTGGAGAGCTACCTGGACCACCATGGCGGCAAGCTGGCCGGACGGTTCGACGCCAACTCCTACCTGGTGCTGACCGAGGCGATGAACTCGCACGACGTGGCCCGTGGTCGCGGTGGACTGGCCCGGGCGCTGCGCAGGTTCGAGGGGCGCCTGACGGTCGCGGCGGTCGACTCCGACCGGCTCTACCCGGCTCGCCTGTCCCGCGAGATCGTCGACGCCCACGGGCGGGGTACCTATCGCGAGATCACCTCCCCCTACGGGCACGACGGCTTCCTCATCGAGACCGACCAGGTCGGTGCGATCGTCCGGGCTGCGCTCGACAACGTCCCGGGCTGACGCCTCATCCGACGCCGTGAACCTGCCGGGAGCGAGGCCGCGGAGGCTGGGCATCCGGTAGCGTCAGCGTCGAGGCTGGTGCCGTGCCGCCCGACCAAGGAGGTTTCTGTGGCCGTCGTCGTGGGATATGTCCCGACCAAGGAAGGGCGGGCCGCCCTCCGCCGCGCTGCCGACGAGTCGCAGCTGCGACGGACCAAGCTCATCGTGATCAACAGCCATCGGGGTGGGCGGGAGTTCGACAGCAAGGAGGCGCAGCGGTTCGAGCAGGAGCTCGCCCAGGTCCAGGCGCAGCTGGACGAGGCGGGTGTCGAGCACGAGGTGCGTCAGCTCGTCCGGGGGAACGAGCCGGCCGAGGACCTCATCGCGGTGGCCGAGGAGGTCGACGCGGAGTTCATCGTCATCGGGCTGCGGCGGCGCACACCGGTGGGCAAGCTCATCCTCGGGTCCAACGCGCAGCGGATCCTGCTCGACGCCCCGTGCCCGGTCCTGGCGGTGAAGGCAGACGCCTGATCCGTGGCGGCGCCGCGCGGGCGCCGTTGCGGTGGCGCCGCCCGGACGCCGTTGCCGTCCCGTGGGCGGAATGGTGGGGGCCGTTGCGGCGTTGAGACAAGGATGTACGGCGTAGTTGCCGGGTCGGCGAAGGGTCCCGAGACCACATTCTGGGCCCGGTCGTTTTATAATGGTGACGAGCTTGCGGCCGACAGGACGAACCCGAGGGTCGCGGGCACCATTCACCCCCATCATCTGATCGTGTTCGGTGCTGGCCGAATGCGGTGATGTCGCACGCGTTCCGCGCCTCGCAGTGCGACGAAAGGTAGTCGGTGTCGTCTGTGTCGAAATCCCCCTCCAACCCCACCTCCTTGCCGCCCGAGTTCAGCCACCCCGCCCTGCAGGACCTGCTCCGGGTCGGGACGACCCGCGGGTCGATCGACAGTGCCGAGCTGCGGCAGGGCCTGGAGACTGCGCAGGTGGAGCCCAAGCGGATGAAGGTCGTGCTCCGGACGCTCGAGAAGCAGGGGATCAGCGTCACGCTCGACCCCACCACGGCTCACCGGGCGGTCGCCGCGACGACGACGCGCAAGCAGACGGTGGCCACGACGAAGAAGGCGGCCAAGAAGTCCACCGGCAAGTCCACGGGCTCCACGTCGTCGAGCGCGGGCAGCAAGTCGTCCGCGACGAAGTCCACCGCGAAGTCCACGGCGAAGAAGGCGACCACCACGACCAAGAAGACCGCGACGAAGAAGGCGTCCACGACCAAGAAGGCGGCCGAGGCGGCAGCCAAGCCCGCGGCATCGACCTCGAAGACGGGCGGACGCAAGTCGGCCGCGAGCGCAGCGAAGAAGCGCACCGCCAAGAAGGCGGCTCCGACCACCGACGAGGAGCCCCTCGAGGAGGTCGACGAGGACGAGGACGCGCCTGCCGAGAGCAAGGAGGAGGAGTCCGAGTCGGGCGGCTTCGTGCTGCGCCAGGACGATGAGGACGACGCGCCGGCCCAGCAGGTGGTGACCGCGGGCGCGACCGCGGACCCGGTCAAGGACTACCTGAAGCAGATCGGCAAGGTGGCCCTGCTCAACGCCGAGCAGGAGGTCGACCTGGCCAAGCGGATCGAGGCCGGCCTCTTCGCCGAGGAGCAGTTGAACTCCGGCGAGAAGATCGACATGAAGTTCAAGCGCGAGCTCTGGTGGATCGCGCAGGACGGCAAGAAGGCCAAGAACCACCTGTTGGAGGCCAACCTGCGGCTGGTGGTGTCGTTGGCCAAGCGCTACACCGGTCGCGGCATGCTGTTCCTCGACCTGATCCAGGAGGGCAACCTGGGTCTGATCCGTGCGGTCGAGAAGTTCGACTACACCAAGGGTTACAAGTTCTCGACCTATGCGACGTGGTGGATCCGCCAGGCGATCACTCGCGCGATGGCCGACCAAGTCCGAGTCGTCCGGCTGCCCGTCTACGTCGTGGAGGACGTGGACAAGGTCCGTCGAGAGCAACGGCGATGGCTCCAAGGCGGGCGGACCCCGCAGGCCTCGGAGCTCGCTGCGGCTACCGGCATCGACCAGGCCAGGGTCAGAGAGCTCCTTGCATTGGACCGGTCGGTCTGGAGTCTGGACGAGCTTCGCGCTGAGCCCGAGCTTGACCTCGTGGACTCCATGGGGGAGACGGAGGACGACTGGGTGGAGCGTTTGGAGCTGACCACCCGCATCAATTCCATGCTGGAGTCTCTGCCATCGCGAGACGCCAGAATTCTCCGGATGCGTCATGGCCTAGACGGGAGTGAGCCTGCGACACTAGACCAGATCGGCAAACACTTCGGTGTCACCCGTGAGCGCATCCGCCAGAT
>CAYRLV010000405.1:0-3686 GCA_964425155.1 uncultured Ornithinicoccus sp.
ACATGAACACCGCGCAGTGGTGCCGGGGCCCGGGACCCCCCGAGGGATCCCGGCCCCCGGCACCGCCCCCTGCACACACGGCACCGGCCTGACCTGATGCCGTCGCCGAAGCGCGAATGTCCCCTGCCACGTTCGCTCGGCGGGGTCCATGATGCCTTCCCGCGCCGCGCATTTGTGGCATAACCCTGCCAATGGCCATAAGATGCCGCGAGTGAAGGGTCAACTGTCCACACTGAGCATCTCGCTCCGGGCGGAGCGGCTCTACCGCCGCATCCTTCGCTCCGCGTCGACCGACCTGGCCGGGCACGCGGCCGAGCTGGGCTGGCGCGAGATCGACGCCGCCGAGGCGTTCGAGGCGCTGCTGACCGCGGGCCTGGTGCGCCAGCGGTCGGACGGCACCATCCAGGTCGACCACCCGCGCGCCGCGATCGAGCGGCTGATCGAGGCCGAGGAGAACCGGCTGGACGAGCGGCGCCGCGAGTTGTCCTCGGTGCGCGGGGTCATCGGGCAGTTCACCGAGGACCACGCGTTCGGCCGCGCCGGCGACCGCACCCCGACCGTCGGCTGGGAGGCGGTCTCGCCAGAGGTCGCCCCGAGCGTGGTGGAGCACCTCTCGCGCACGACGACCGGGATGATCCGGTCCTGCGTGCAGAGCCTCGACGTCGGTCCCGGCCTCGACGAGGAGGCGGTCCGGACGGCGCAGACCGACCTGGCGGGCGGCCGCGAGCAGCGCACCCTCTACCCGATGTCGGCGCTCGCCGACCCCGGCGGCCGCGACTGGATGCACTCGTGGGCCCGGGTGGGGGAGGAGCAGCGGGTCATCGAGCACCCGCCGCACGACTTCGGGATCTTCGGCGGCCAGGCCGTCATGGCCGCCGTCGAGTGGGGTGCCCCGACACCCGACTACGTGGTCATCCGCAACGCGATGCTCGTGCAGGCCTTCACCACCATGTTCGACCAGGCCTGGCAGATCGCGCTCCCGGTCCACCACGGCGCGCACACCCTGGCCGATGAGGACCGCGAGCTGCTGCGCCTGCTCGACCGGGGGTTCAAGGACGAGGCCATCGCCCGCTACCTGGGACTGGGGCTGCGCACCGTCCGGCGCCGGGTCGCTCGGCTGATGGACCAGCTCGGCGTCGACTCCCGGTTCCAGCTGGGGGCGGCGGCGCAGCGCGACAACCTGCTGGAGAGCGGGCGTCGCTGACCCGACCCCCGGCACGGGCGAGGTGCGCGCGTGCGGGGCGTGGACGTCATACCGCTCCCACCGGGCGAACCGGTAGCCTTTGGCCGCACGAGCCCTGCACGCGCGGGGCTCGCGTCGTGCCCGCTGCTGGCATGTCGACCTGTCCCCAGCGCCGGCATGCCGCCAGGAGGTGCGGACCGCACACGCGCAGCGACGAGAAGGTGGGTGGCCGGGATGCCGGCGATCGTGCTGGTCGGAGCCCAGTGGGGCGACGAGGGCAAGGGCAAGGCGACGGATCTGCTCGGCGGCAGCGTCGACTACGTCGTGAAGTTCAACGGTGGCAACAATGCCGGCCACACGGTGGTCATCGACGGCGAGACGTATGCGCTGCACCTGCTGCCGAGCGGCATCCTCACCCCCGGGTGCACGCCGGTGATCGGCAACGGGGTCGTCGTCGACCTGGCCGTGCTGTTCGAGGAGATCGACGGGCTGGACGCCCGGGGCATCGACACGTCGCGGCTGCTGGTCAGCGCCAACGCGCACCTGATCGCGCCCTACAACCGGGTGGTCGACAAGGTGACCGAGCGCTTCCTCGGCAAGCGCCGGATCGGCACGACCGGCCGCGGGATCGGCCCGACCTACGCCGACAAGATGAGCCGGATCGGCGTGCGCGTGCAGGACCTCTACGACGAGTCGATCCTGCGGCAGAAGGTCGAGGGCGCGCTCGAGGTCAAGAACCAGATGCTGCTCAAGGTCTACAACCGGCGTGCGATCGAGGTCGACGAGGTCATGGACGAGTTCCTCCGGTATGCGGAGCGGTTGCGTCCGATGGTCGCCGACACCTCGCTCGTGCTCGGCCAGGCGCTCGACGCGGGCCGGACCGTGCTGTTCGAGGCCGGCCAGGCCACGCTGCTCGACGTCGACCTGGGCACCTACCCGTTCGTCACCTCGTCCAACGCGGTGAGCGGCGGCGCCTGCACCGGGTCCGGGGTGCCGCCGACCCGGATCGACCGGGTGGCCGCGGTCCTCAAGGCCTACACCACCCGGGTCGGCGAGGGGCCGTTCCCGACCGAGCTGGAGGACCAGCACGGCGAGTTCCTGCGCAAGCAGGGCGGGGAGTACGGCACGACCACCGGCCGGCCGCGCCGGTGCGGATGGCTCGACACGGTGGTCGGCCGCTACGCGCAGCGGGTCAACGGGGTCACCGACTTCGTCCTGACCAAGCTGGACGTCCTGACCGGGCTGGAGAAGGTGCCGGTCTGCGTCGCCTACGACGTGGCCGGGAAGCGCTTCGACGAGATGCCGATGACGCAGACCGACTTCCACCACGCGACACCGGTCTACGAGGAGCTGCCCGGCTGGTGGGAGGACATCTCCGGCTGCCGGACCTACGAGGAGCTGCCGGCCACCTGCCGGGCCTACGTCGAGTTCGTGGAGGAGCGGATCGGCGCCCGGGTCTCGGTGATCGGCGTCGGCCCGGGTCGCGACGAGGTCATCGCGCGGCACTCCCTCCTCGGCGACGACTGAGGCCCCACCCCGCGTGCTCACTCCCGGCCGCTTTGCTCGCTGCCGGCCGGTTCTCGGTGCCGCGGAAGCGGCCTTGCGTGAGCAAAGCGGACTGAGGTGAGCACGGTGCGGGGGCGCGCCGCCGGTTTGGGAGGATGTGCCGTATGACGGACGGGCAGCCGGCAGGGCACGGCATCGACGGCGACTGGGTGGCGCGACTGGCGGACGAGGTCGTCGCCGAGGCGAAGCGCCGCGGCCTGGACACCATCGTCTGCGCCTCCGGGATCAGCCCGTCCGGGCCGGTGCACCTGGGCAACCTGCGCGAGATCATCACGCCGCACCTGGTCGCCGACGAGATCAGGCGCCGCGGGATCGCCTGCGAGCACCTGATGTCCTGGGACGACTACGACCGCTTCCGCAAGGTGCCGTTCGGCGTCGGGGTGGACGAGTCGTGGAACGAGCACATCGGCAAGCCGCTCACCGCCGTCCCGGCACCTCCCGGCAGCCCGCACCCCAACTGGGCGGAGCACTTCAAGGCACCCCTGGTCGACGCCCTCGACGCGATGGGCATCCACTTCCGCGGCATCAGCCAGACGCAGCAGTACACCTCCGGCGCCTACCGCGACCAGATCCTGCTCGCGATGCGCGAACGCGCCCACATCGACGAGGTCCTCGGCCGCTACCGCACCAAGGTGGCCCAGCCGGCGGGCGCCCCGGCGAAGGGGAAGCAGAAGCTGGACGCCGACCAGGAGGCGGCAGCCGCAGCGGCCGCGGAGGGCTCCGGCGCCGCGACCGAGGACGACGGCACCGCGGCCAGCGGCTACTACCCCTACAAGCCCTATTGCTCCGTCTGCCAACGCGACACGACCACGGTGACGGCCTACGACGACGAGACCACCGAGCTCACCTACACCTGCTCCTGCGGCCACGGCGAGACGGTGCGGCTGTCGGAGAGCAACCACGGCAAGCTGGTGTGGAAGGTCGACTGGCCGATGCG
>CAYRLV010000406.1:0-3671 GCA_964425155.1 uncultured Ornithinicoccus sp.
TTCCTGGTGAGCCACTCCAACAAGACGATCACGCAGATGTGCGACCGCGCCCTCTGGCTCGAGCGCGGCCGGCTGGTCATGGACGGGTCCGCCGAGGAGGTGGTCGACGCCTACAAGGAGCACTTCGGCTCGTTGCGCGGCAGCGGCCGCGGCGGCGAGATCGGCAAGTCGCGGCGGACCAGGCCGCGCAGCGAGCAGCAGGGAAAGCAGCAGTCGGCCGGCAGGTCGGACAACACCTCGTCCGGTCGGGCCCCGGGGTCCGAGGCGTCCCAGCCGTCGCCCGTCCGGGAGCGATCCTGAGCCGCTGACCGCGGGATGGGGGGTCAGAAGGTCTCGGGTTTGAGGCTGCGGGGGCTGGTCAGGAAGCCCCACCCCCAGCTGCCGTGCATCGTGGCGAGCACCCCCGGCACCCGCAGCCTGGTCGCCAGGGACTCACCGCGGGCGGCGAGCAGCCCGCCCACGGTGACCGACACCGCATACCCCGCAGGGAGCAGCCAGAGGGGCGTCCAGACGAACCCGCCCACCGCGCCCCCGGCGACCAGCACCACCGCCGCGGGGGCCGCGAGGTAGCGCAGGTTGATCGAGTCGGTGTGCAACCGGGAGACGACGCGACGCCACCGGCCGTAGTCGCGGTACTGGCGGGCGAGCGTGCGCAGGCTGGCACGGGGGCGGTAGGTGACGGTGAGGTCCGGCGTGAACCAGATGAGCCCCCCGGCCCGCCGGATCCGGTAGTTCATCTCCCAGTCCTGGGCGCGGGTGAAGTGCGTGTCGTAGCCGCCGACCCGGCGCAGCCACTCGCGCCGGAAGACCCCGAGGTAGACGGTGTCGGCGGGTCCGGCCTCACCGCCGACGTGGAAGCGGGCGCCGCCGACGCCGATCCGGGAGGTCATCGCCACGGCGACCGCGCGTTCGAAGGGGGTCTCCCCGCGGGCCTGCATGATGCCGCCCACGTTCGCCGCGCCGGTCTCCTGCAGCAGCTCGACCGCCTGGCGGATGTAGCCGGGTGAGAGCAGGCCGTGCCCGTCGACCCGCACGACGATGTCGTGCCGCGCCTCGGCGATCGCCGCGTTCAGACCGTCCGGCGTGCGCCCGCTCGGGTTGTCCACGACGCGCACCCGGGGGTCGGCAGCCGCCAACGACGCGGCCACCTCGGGCGTGCGGTCCGTGCAGGGGCCCACCGCCAGGATGACCTCCAGGTCGCCGGGATGCTCCTGCTCCAGGATCGCCGACACCGCGTCGGCCAGGTGCTGCTCCTCGTCGAGGATGGGCATCACCACCGAGACGGCCGGGCCCAGCGCGGGCGGTGGCGTCGTGGGGGGCAACGGCGGTCCTCGGGGACGTGACGGGCGGACGGGACGATCGGCGCAGGCGGCGAACCTGGCACGTCTCGGGATCGTTCGGGCGGGATCGTTCGGGCGGTCGGTCCCCGACAGGTTACCGTCGGGTCCGCCGTGCTCCGCCCCGCGACACGGACACCTCCCGGCCGCCGGGTCCGCCCGGTGGCCCAGTCGGCTCCTTTACGCTGATCGGGTGCCCAGGGACGAGCAGGACTACGACGACGGCGCGGACCACACGCGAGCGATGCCGCAGCGCGGCCAGCCGGCGCCCGACCGGGCGTCGTCACCGCAGGGTGGTGGCGACGACGACGTGATCCGGGTCGACACCCGACGCTCGGCGGCCCGGCCCATCCCGCAGCGTCGGATCCGCTCCGACCGAGCCGCGGCGGGCGGACCTGCTGCCGGCGGCCCCGGGGAGCCGGCCGGGCCGCAGGGCAGGGGCCCGGGTGGTGGGCCGCCCGGAGGTCGTCCGCCGGGGGTGCCGCGGCCACCGGTGCGGCGTCGTCGACACCGCAAGCTGCGGTTGACGGTGACCATCGTCGTGGTCGTCCTGATCGCCTGGATCGGGTCGCTCGTGTGGGCCGCCACCAGCGCCTGGAACCACGTGGCCAAGATCGCCGCCGAGCCGGACTACCAGAACCGGCCGGCCCAGGGATCGGGGCGCAACTACCTGCTCGTCGGGTCGGACAGTCGTGAAGGCCTGTCCAAGGCGCAGAAGAAGAAGTTCACCACGGGCAACGCCGCGGGCGGGCGCACCGACTCGATCATGCTGGTCCACCTGCCCGAGGACGGCGACCCCACGCTGGTGTCCATCCCCCGGGACAGCTACGTGCCGATCCGGGGCTACGACGACAACAAGATCAACGCCTCGTTCGCGTTCGGCGGGCCGTCCCTGCTCATCGACACCGTCGAGCAGAACACCGGCCTGCGGATCGACGGTTACATCCAGGTCGGCTTCGCCGGGTTCAGCGGGGTGGTCGACAGCCTCGGTGGCGTGCGGATGTGCCTGCCCGAGCCGATGAAGGACAAGAAGGCCGGCATCAACCTGCCCCAGGGCTGCCAGGTCCTGGACGGCAAGAACGCCCTCGGCTTCGTCCGGGCCCGCTACTCCGACCCCATGGGCGACCTCGGCCGGGTCGAGCGCCAGCGCAAGTTCCTCGGCGCGCTGATGGGCAAGGCGGCCTCCCCCGCCAACATCCTGCTGCCCTGGCGGCTGCACAGCATCGGCAAGGCCGGCGCCAAGGGCCTGACCATCGACGAGGACGACTCCCCCTGGGAGGTCGCCAAGGTCCTGCTCGCGGTCCGCTCGGTCGCCAAGGGTGACGGCCAGTCGCTCACCATCCCGCTGTCCGACGTCAACCTGCAGACCCACGCGGGGAGCGCGGTGAAGTGGGACGAGGCGAAGGCCAACGCCCTGTTCAAGGCGCTGCGCAACGACACTCCCCTGAGCGTCAAACCCTGACACCGCTCGTATGCCGGGTGGTCCGGCGAGTGCCCCGTCGCGGCCGGGTGACCACTCGCCATACGAGCGTCGTCGCACTCCGGTCGACCGTCGCCATGGCCGAGTTGTCCCTTCCCGGAATCCGATTCACGAGGTATGGTGCGGCCACGAGTCGCGGAGGTGACCGATGAGCGCCGGGAAGACCTTCCTGTCCTGGCCCGTGCTGCGGCAACTCACTCACAGCGACCCGTGGGGTCGCGGCGCCGCAGCCGAATCCGGCAAGACGCGGGAGTGGACCGCCCGCACCGAGACCGCCGACAAGGTCGTGCAGAGCATCTGCCCCTACTGCGCCGTGGGCTGTGGCCAGCGGGTCTTCGTCAAGGACGGCAAGGTCATCCAGATCGAGGGCGACCCCGACTCGCCCGTCTCCCGTGGCCGGTTGTGTCCCAAGGGCTCGGCGAGCGAGCAGTTGGTCAACGCACCGGGCCGACAGCGGTACATGCTCTACCGGCGCCCCTACGGCACCGAGTGGGAGCAGATCGACCTGGAGACCGCCACCGACATGGTGGCGGACCGGATGGTGGCGAGCCGGGCCGGCACCTGGCAGGACGTCGACCAGGAGGGTCACGCGCTGCGGCGCACGATGGGGATCGCGGCGCTCGGCGGCGCCACCCTCGACAACGAGGAGAACTACCTCATCAAGAAGCTGTTCACGGCGCTGGGGGCGATCCAGATCGAGAACCAGGCGCGGATATGACACAGCGCCACCGTCCCCAGTCTGGGGACCTCGTTCGGACGCGGCGGAGCCACGACCTTCCAGCAGGACCTGCAGCACTCTGACTGCATCGTCATCCAGGGCTCCAACATGGCCGAGTGCCACCCGGTGGGCTTCC
>CAYRLV010000407.1:0-2343 GCA_964425155.1 uncultured Ornithinicoccus sp.
CGGAGGTGGCCGAGACGGCCAGCCGCATCTGCTCGATCTCCCACTCGTCCTTGACCATCCGCAGCGTGGACAGGAAGGCGGCAAGCTCCTCGTCGGCGGCCCGGGTCTCCTCGAGCTCGCTCGCCTCGTCGGTCTCCTGCGCGGACGAGCGCACCTCATCGAGCTGTCCGGTCAGGTCGCGGTCGGCGTCGCGCACCACGCGGATCGTGACGGTGCCGGCGTCCTTGCCGACCGCGTCGGGGTACTCGTCGACGTGTCGCGCGGTGATCCCCAGCTCCGCCTCGATGTCCTCGAGCGTGGGCCGCGCGCCGACCCAGAACTCGCCGTAGCGGGCGTCGCCGAAGAACTCCTCGGTGTCCCTCCCGGCGAGCGGCCGGAAGTAGAGCACTGCCTCGTGCCCGCCTCCGTCGCCCTGGTCGCGCGGTTCGAGCACGAGCACCGCGTCGGGCTCGCGGTCGCCGCCCAGCCCGGTGAGGTGGGCGAAGGCCGAGTGCGGGCGGAAGACGTAGTCGCAGTCGTTGCTGCGGACCTTCAGCCCACCGGCGGGGATCACCAATCGGTCGCCGGGGAACCGGGCGGACAGCTCCTCCCGCCGCCGCGCGGCGTAGGGGGCCACCTCGGCCCGCTCCGGGGGCGTGGTGTCGCGCGGCGCCCATCCCGACGCCACGAACTTCCGGAACTCCTGGGTGCTGGGGCGACTGCGGTGCTCGGACTTCTTCTGCTCTTCGCTCACGGGCTCATCGTCGCATGTCGCCTGCCCCCGGGTTGAAACCGCGTGGGCGCGGGCGGGAGGCTATCGACGTGTCCCACCCCAAACACTTTCCTCGAGCCGCACGCCCGAGCCCGGCCGCCGCCCGCGCGCTGCGCGACCGGGCGCAGCGCGCCGTGCGGTCGAGCTCTCCGCCCACGACGATCATCGCGGTCAGCGCCGGTGGCGACGCGATCGACGAGCGACAGGGCCGGGCGGTGATCGATCTGGCGCTGCGGGTGGGCGAATCGATGCTGTCCACCGGTGCCTCCGCCTCCGACGTGACGGCGACCGTGCTGCGGCTGGTGGACGCCTACGGGCTGCGGTCGTGCCACGTGGACATCGCGTTCACCTCGATCACCGTCTCCTACCACCGCGGGGTGGACCACGACCCGATGACCGTCATGCGGATCGTCAAGGTGCGCACCTCCGACCTGATGCGGCTGGAGAAGCTGCACGCGCTGGTGCGGGAGATCACCCGCGGGCTGCTGACGGTGGACGAGGCCCGCACCCGGCTGGACGAGGTCATCCGGGCACCACACCCCTACCAGCGCTGGTTCGTCACCGCCGCTCTCGGCGGGCTGGCGGCCGCGATCACCTCGCTCTTCGGCGCCGGGCCGATCATGATGCTCTTCAGCGGCATCTCGATCGTCGTGGTCGACCGGCTGCAACGCTGGCTCGCCAACCGCGGGATGGCCGCCTTCTTCACGCAGGCGGTGGGCGGCGCGATCCCCACCCTGATCGCCGTCGGCCTGTATGCGGCGAAGTCCCAGGGCTGGGCGGTGCCGGGCGGGCTGTCCCCGTCGCTGGTGGTCGTCGCCGGCATCGTGGTGCTGCTGTCCGGGATGTCCGTCGTCGGTGCCGCACAGGACGCCATCGACGGCTACTACCTGACCTCCGGCGCCAGGACCTTCGAGGTGGTCATCCTCACGCTCGGCATCATCGTCGGCATCGTCATCGTGCTCACCACGGCGCAGCGGCTCGGCGTCCCGATGGAGCTGACGACCTACACCCCGCTCAGCGGCAACCGGGTCGCGCTGTTCGTCTCGGCGGTGGCCATCGCGGTGACCTTCTGCCTGTCCGCCTACACCGGTGTGCGGGCCACGGTCGTCGCCGCCGTCACCGCCGGGGCCGCCTGGCTGGCCTACATGTTCGCGCTGGACCTGCACTTCGGGCTGCCGTCCGCGAGCGCGGTCGCCGGGCTGGTCGTCGGCGTGTTGTCGCAGGTGCTGTCCCGGGAGCTGCGCGTCCCGGCGCTGGCGCTGAGCATGGCGGGGATCGTGCCGTTCGTGCCCGGTCTGACCGTCTACCGCGGCCTGTTCCAGATCATCGACACCCCGGAGAACCTCGGGCCCGGCCTGGCGACCATCGCGACGGCGGCGGGCATCGGGCTCGGCCTGGCGGCCGGCGTCTCGATGGGGAACTTCCTCGCCCGGCCGATCGGCCAGGCCCCGGACCAGGGCCAGCGCAAGGCTCTCGGTCGGGCCCGGGCCGACGCGCGCGAGTAGCGGCCCCGCATACGAGCGACGCCCGTTCCCTCCGAGGAGGGAACGGGCGTCGGTGTCTCGTGACTCAGGCGATCGTCAGCGCCTGGT
>CAYRLV010000407.1:2443-3659 GCA_964425155.1 uncultured Ornithinicoccus sp.
TGATGAAGTCGTCGAGCGCCTTGTTGGCCTCGCTCGCCGACTTCGGGCTGTTGGTCAGCGTGATGATGTAGACGTTGCCGTCGTGCGCGAAGAACAGCTGGGTCTGCGACTGCGTGTTCTTCTTGTCGTGCTTCTCGTAGCCGTTGGTGGTCTCACCGGCCACCTGGCGCTGCGGCAGCATCTTGACGACGTCGCCCTGCTTCTTGTACTTGTCGGCGCTCTGCTTGGCGGCGGCCTTGGTGTCCGAGATCGGCAGCTTGACGCTGGCCACGTTGATGTTGGTCAGCTTGCCGTTGCTGGGAGCGCCGGCGCCGATCGCCAGCTCGATGATCTTGCTGTCGGCGAACTTGTCACTGAGGTCCTGCCACCCCTTCGGCAGGGTGACCTGGAACTTCTTCTTGTTGCCGAGCACGACGTTCTTGCCCGTGGCCGGCGGCTTGCTCTTGCTCGTCGGGGACGCCTCCTCGGTCGGCGTCGCCTCCTCGGTGGGCGTGGACGGGTCGGTGGTGGTCGTCTCCGGTGCCGAGGTGGTCGTCTCCGGGGCCGGCGAGGACGTCTCGGGCGTGGGCGTGCTGGGCGCCTCCTGCGTCGTCGTGTCGGTCGGGGCGCTGACTTCGGGGGCGCTGTCGTCGCCGCACGCCGTGAGCAGGACCGCGGCCAGGCCGGTCGCGGTCAGCGCCAGAGCGGGGCGGCTGAGTCGGTTGAGCATGCGGTGTGATCCTTACGTTCGTGTGTGGGCATGGGTGGGACGTCTGGTCCGGGTCGTTCGTTCCCCCCTGAACCCCTCATGCTGCCGAGGTGACCAAGCGCACATACGGCTGCCCTGTCGACCCGGGACCTGGTCGGGCAGCATGTGCGCCAGACCCGCCCGTGTGAAGGAGTGCCCCCATGCAGTTCGGCCGAACCTACGAGGAGTTCGAGGTAGGAGCAGTCTACCGGCACTGGCCGGGCAAAACGGTCACGGAGTCCGACGACCATCTGTTCTGCCTGATCACCATGAACCACCATCCGCTGCACCTGGACGCGCACTACGCGGGCGAGACCACCCAGTTCGGTCGCAACGTGGTGGTCGGCAACTACATCTACTCGCTGCTGCTCGGTATGTCGGTCGCGGATGTGAGTGGCAAGGCGATCGCCAACCTGGAGGTCGAGTCGCTGCGCCACGTGGCGCCGACCTTCCACGGCGACACGATCTACGGCGAGACGACCGTGCTGG
>CAYRLV010000408.1:0-3647 GCA_964425155.1 uncultured Ornithinicoccus sp.
TGGTGCTG
Source organism: uncultured Ornithinicoccus sp. (assembly GCA_964425155.1). GTDB lineage: Bacteria > Actinomycetota > Actinomycetes > Actinomycetales > Dermatophilaceae > Segeticoccus. The sequence continues at coordinate 9 of CAYRLV010000408.1, forward strand.
CTGGACGAGGTGGAGAAGGCCCACCCCGAGACCTTTGACATCCTGCTGCAGGTGCTCGACGACGGGCGGCTCACCGACGGGCAGGGCCGCACGGTGGACTTCCGCAACGTCATCCTGGTGATGACCTCCAACCTCGGCTCGCAGTTCCTGGTCGACCCGACGACCAGCGACGAGGAGAAGCACGAGGCGGTCATGGCCGCCGTCCGCGGGTCGTTCAAGCCGGAGTTCCTCAACCGGCTGGACGAGGTCGTCATCTTCGACGCGCTCACCACCGACGAGCTGGCGCACATCGTCGACCTGCAGGTCGCGGCCCTGGGTCGTCGGCTGGGCGAGCGGCGGATCACCCTCGAGGTGACCGACGCGGCGCGCGAGTGGCTCGCGATCACCGGCTACGACCCCGCATACGGCGCTCGTCCGTTGCGCCGACTGGTGCAGACCCAGATCGGTGACCAGCTGGCCAAGCAGCTGCTGGCCGGTGAGGTCCGCGACGGCGACACGGTCGTCGTGGACCGGGACGCCGAGTCCGACGGGCTCGTCCTGCGGCCCGCCGAGGCCTCGGTCGCCGGCTGACGGAACCATGGTCGGGGTCGCCCGCATCCCAGTGGGTGACCCCGACCGTTCCCCAGCAGAGGTTAGATTCGGACCATGCGCCTTCGCTCCGCCCCCGCCACCACCGCCCTCGTGACGGTGGCGCTGGTGGCGCTCACCGGTTGCAGCGGCGGAGACGGCTCGGGAGCCGGCGAGACCACGCCCCCGACCGCCAAGGAGCAGCTCGCCGAGGCGAAGCAGGTCCTCGACGACGCCACGTCGGTCCATCTGGAGCTCACCTCGTCGGGGGTCCCCGACGACGTGGACGGCGTGACCGGGGCCAAGGGCGACGGCACGCACGCACCCGCCTTCAAGGGGACGTTGCAGGCCCGCATCAAGGGGCTGTCGGCGGACGTGCCGGTCGTCGCCGTCGACGGTGGGCTGTGGCTGAAGCTGCCGTTCACCAGCTCCTACGTGAAGACCGATCCGGCGGACTACAACGCTCCCGACCCGGCCGACCTGTTCTCGGCCGAGCACGGCATCTCCAGGCTGCTCACCTCGACTCGGTCGCCCCAGCTGGGCGACGAGGCGCGGGAGGGGAAGGACGTCGTGCAGACAATCACCGGCACGCTCCCCGGCAAGGCCGTCACCAACGTGCTGGTCGTCGGTGACGAGGACGGCTCCTATGACGTGAGCTACGGCATCGTCACCGACAGCCACCAGTTGCGCAGTGTCACACTCAAGGGCCCGTTCTACCCCGGCACGACCTCGACCTACACCCTGCACCTCAGCGACTACGGCAAGTCGGTTGAGATCAGCAAGCCCTAAGGCCCTGCTGGGCACCGCGTCCGTCGCGGTCGCCCTGGCTGCCGCCGACACGTATGTCGTGGTGCTGGCCCTCCCGGACATGATGGCCGGCGTGGGACTCGGCATCGACGCCCTGCAGCGCGCCGCCCCCATCGTCTCCGGCTTCCTGCTCGGCTACGTCGCGGTGCTCCCTCTGGTCGGCCGGGTCGCCGATCTCGTGCCGCGGCAGCGGATCCTGTTGGTCTGCCTGGCGATCTTCATCGCCGGCTCCCTCGTCACGGCCAGCGCGGTGGATCTGTCCGTGCTGGTGTCCGGCCGGGTGTTGCAGGGTCTCGGCGGCGGTGGCCTGGTGCCCGCGACGCTCGCGCTGGTCGCCGACCTGTGGCCGGTCGGGCGGCGAGGCACGCCGCTCGGCGTGGTCGGTGGCGTGCAGGAACTGGGCAGCGTGCTCGGACCGTTGCTCGGAGCCCTGGTGCTCGCCGTCTCAGACTGGCGAATGATCTTCTGGCTCAACGTCATCCTCGGGCTGTGCTTGGCGGTGGCCATCATGGTCACCGGCCGGGTCCGGTTGCGCGTGCGTCCGGTGCCTGCCGTCTTGCTGGTGATCGCCGTCGTCCTCGCGATGCTGACCTTGGTCGCGCCGGAGCGGCTGGTCACCGACGTCACCCTCGGTGTGCCGTTCATCCCGTTCCACGGGGACTCACGCGTGGCGACTCCGATCGGAGTGGCCGCCGCGGTGGCCCTGATCCTGTTCCTCGCCAGCACGATTCGATCGTGGTGGTCGGTGCTGCGCCGGACCGACCTGGCCGGCGGGGTCTGCCTGGCGGTGGCTCTCGGGTCGCTGGTGCTGACCTTCTCCTCGGCCGACCCCGAGCGGCAGGTCGTCGGCCCGTGGGGGTGGTGGCTGGTGCCGGTCGGGGTGCTGGCCGTCCTGCTCTACCTGTGGCGGCACCGGGTGGCGGCCACCCCGCTGGTCGCGCGCGGGTTGCTGCGCCAGCGCGTCATACCGGCGCTCATGGTCAGCCTTCTGGTCGGGTGCGCTCTCGTGGCCGTGGTGGTGGACGTGCCACTGCTGGCCCGGTTGGTGTTCACCGACTCGCAGACGACTGCCGCCCTGGTGCTGGTGCGGTTCCTGGTTGCGGTGCCCGTCGGCGCCGTCGCCGGCGGCTGGCTCCTGCGTCGGTGCGGCGCGGGATCGATCGCGGGGGTCGGGCTGTTGGCAGCCGCCGCAGGGCTGTTCGCGATGTCACGCTGGGAAGAGGGGTCGCTCGGCCAGGCCTCGGCCACGGTGGTGCTCGTGGTGGTGGGACTGGGCCTCGGCCTCGCCATCGCCCCCGTCAACGACGCAGCCCTCGCCGACGCGCCGGCCGACGCGCACGGAATGGCCAGCGCCCTGGTCGTCGTCGCCCGGATGGTCGGCATGGTGGTCGGGCTCGCTTTGCTCACCGCGATCGGGCTGCACCGCTTCTACGCGGCGGTGCGAGCTCTGCCCGATCCGCAGGACCCGGCCGCTCTGGTGCATGCGGGAGTGGTTCAGGTGCAGACAGTGTTCCTGGGCGCGGCGATCGCGGCCCTCCTGGCAGGGCTGGTCGCCGTGGCGCTGGGGTTGCGACGACGGCGAGCGGTCACACCGACACGGGGTGAGGCGCCCTTGGTCACCGGCGGGCTGTGAGCGACTCTCTCAGCTCGCGCAACCGGACGGTCGATGGAGCGGACGCCCGGATCAGCCCACCACCTCGTCGCAAGCCTGTCGTGCGTCGCGGATGGCCGCACGGAAGCGCGAGGTCGTGCCGCCGAAGTCACTCTGTGCCGTCTGGTAAGGCTTGGTGATCCTCTCCTGGAAGTCTGCCTTGACGGCGTCCTGCTCTTTCGCGAGGTAGGCGAGTGTGGTCGCGGCGGCCAGCCGGCTCAGCGGGACCATGCCCTGGTCCTTGGACAGACGGAACGTGGTGGGCACCTGCTCGATCAGCTCGCAGGCTGCCCGTGCGCTGGAATCGGCAGTCGCGCCTACCGGCTCGTCGGATGCCGACCGGACCACCAGCAGCACGGCCAGCACGACCGTGCACACCGCAAGGACCGCGGTGGCCGCCATCCATCCGATGGGGCGCGTCTTTGCTGTCGTCATCGTCCCCCCTGTATTCATCTGGCCCCCTGACCTGTGTGCGCTCAGTGTGCCAGACCCCAACGGCACACGGCAGCCAGGACCACACTGTCCCGGGGGTGGCCGGCGCGGCGGTGAGGGCGCGGCGGGTGAAGGCGCGACGCGACGTCAAGCCGACTGGTGGGTGATCAGGCGGGTATCTG
>CAYRLV010000409.1:0-3631 GCA_964425155.1 uncultured Ornithinicoccus sp.
CCTCGTCGAAGGTGCGCTTCATGTCGAGCATCATCGCGTCGAGCGAGCCGCCGGCCGCGGTGTCGAGTCCGGTCACCGGCCGGGGCGTGTTGTCCAGCTCCTCCAGTCCGAGCGCCTGCGCGAGCCGGCGGGCCGGGTCGATGGTCAGCACCACGACCGCACGACCGGCCTCCGCGGCCCGGACCGCGAGCGCGGCGGCGGTCGTCGTCTTGCCGACGCCACCGGACCCGCAACAGACCACGATCCGCACCTGTCGGTCGTCCAGCATCGCGTCGGCGTCGAGCGCCGGCACGTCACGCGGCAGGCGTGGCCCACCGCCCGAGGCCGCCATCAGGCCATCCCCTGCTCGGCGAGCGCGTGGCTGAGCGAGCGCACGCCGCCGAGGTCGACGCCCTCCGGCAGCAGCGGCAGGCGGTAGAGCGTGCGGCCGAGTCCCTCGAGGCGCTCGGCCTCGCGGCGCTCGAGAGCCAGCCGGCCGGCATACGCGCTGGTCTCCTCGAGCAGCCCGTTGACCAGGGCAGGGCGCGGGCGCACCCCGGCCTCGGCGAGCTCCGCGGTGACCCGCTCGGCGTCGAGGTCGCCCTCGCGGGCGGAGGCGAGCGCGGCGTCGTCGAGCTCGGCGCTGCGGACCTGGTTGATCACGATGGCGCCGCGGCGGAACCCCGCTTCCGGCAGCTCGGCCACTGCGTCGACGGTCTCCTGCACCGGCATCTCCTCGAGCAGGGTCACCACGTGCACCGCCGCCTGCCGGGAACGCAGCAGGGCCGTGATCGAGTCGGCCTGGGACCGGATCGGGCCGACCCGGGCGAGCCCGGCCACCTCCTCGTTGACGCTGAGGAACCGGACCACCCGCCCGGTCGGGGGTGCATCCAGCACGACCGCGTCGTAGCGCTTGGGCGCCCGGGGGTCCTTGGACTTGGGGTCGCGGCGTCGCCGCACCGCCTCGTAGACCTTGCCGATGAGCAGCACGTCGCGGACCCCCGGAGCGATCGTGGTCGCGAAGTCGATGGCGCCGAACCGCTCCAGCACACCCCCGGCACGGCCCAGCTTGTAGAACAGCTGGAGGTACTCCAGCAGGGCCGCCTTGGCGTCGACGGCCAGGCCCCAGACCTCGCCGCCGGCGGCCGCGTGGGCGATCCGGACCTCGCGGTCGGCCAGCGGGGGCACGTCGAACGCCTGGCTGATCCCCTGCCGACCCTCCACCTCGGCCAGCAGCACCCGGTGCCCTCCGGCGGCGAGCGCGAGCGCGAGTGCCGAGGCAACGGTCGTCTTGCCCGTGCCACCCTTGCCGGTGACGACGTGCAGCCGCACCCCCTCCCACTCGGAGGAACGGGCGGCACTCATGGACGCGAGCCTAGCCAGCGGCAGTGAGCTCGTGCAGCGCGGCGAGCCCCGCCGCGAACGCCGGGTCCTCCGGGTCGATCAGCTCGAAGTGCCCGCTCGGCACCACCGTGAGCGGCACCTCGCGGCCGGCCGCCGCCGAGATCCGCTGGTAGGACTGCGAGATCGACAGGGGGACGACGGTGTCGGACTCGCCGTGCACGAGCAGCACCGGCGCGGGCGCGGGGACCAGCCGGGCCGGGTCGGCCACCGCGTAGCGCTCGGGGACGTCCTCCGGCCAGCCCTCCAGCAGGTCGACGACGGCGTCGTCGCTGAGCCGTTCCCGCGCGGCGAGCCCGAGGTCGAGCAGGCCGGCCAGGGACACCGCGCCGCGGACGCCGTCGCCCTCGGTCTGGCCGAGCAGCCACGCCGCGAGATGACCACCCGCGGAGTGACCGACGATGACGACCGGGTCAGGCAGCTCGCTGTCGCCGCGGATCGCCGCGAGCGCGTCGCGCACGTCGTCGAAGGTGCCGGGCCAACCGCCACCGGGCATCCCGACCCCCCGGTAGTCGGGCACGGCCACGTGGAAACCGTCGCGGGAGTAGGCGACCGCCTGCTGGCCCGCGTGGGTCCGGTCCACGGCAGCGCGCCAGTAGCCGCCGTGGATGACGACCACGGTGATCCCGCGAGCCGCACCGGGAGGCAACCGGACGTCATACACCTGACGGGCGTTCGGCCCGTAGCTCTCGGTCCGTGCGGGCGGTGGTGCGACGCTCCCGAGGATCGGGTGCTCGAGCTCCTCGCCGCCGGAGTCGGTGGTCGTCGTGCGGTCGGTCACCATGGCTCACGACACTAACGGCGTCGAGCGACGGCAGACGGTTCAGCGGAGCGACCCTGCCGCCGCGGAGCCGCGGCTGAGGCACCACCGGTCCGACTGGTAGCGTCCGGGGCAGAACTACGACATCGAAGTCGCCGAGATCGGAAGCACTGCCCATGGCCACGCCAGTTCGTCCCGAGTCGGGCTCGGGCCCCGCCCACGTCGTCGTCATCGGAGCCGGGATGGTGGGGCTGTCCACCGCCTGGTTCCTCCAGGAGCACGGCGTCCGCGTGACGGTGCTCGACCGGTCCGGTGTCGCCGCCGGATCCTCGTGGGGCAACGCCGGTTGGGTGTCGCCCGGGCTGGCCATCCCGCTGGCCGAGCCGTCGGTCATCAAGTACGGCGTGAAGGCGATGCTCGACCCCGACTCGCCGCTCTACGTCCCCGTCCGGCCCGACCCCGAACTCCTCTCGTTCCTGGTCGGATTCGGCCGGCGCTGCACGATGGGCCAGTGGCGCAAGGCGATGGCCGCCTACGTCCCGGTCAACCGCCGCGCGATCGAGGGCTACGACACCCTCGAGGCCGGCGGCGTCAAGGCGACGAGTCACGAGGCGCCGATCATGGCGGCCTTCCTGCACGAGGAGGACGCGGCCGGGCTGCGGCACGAGGTCGAGCTGATCCGCGAGGCCGGCCTCGACCTGCAGATCTCCGACGTCGACAGTGCCGCGCTGCGCGCGGAACTGCCGATCGTCGCGCCCGAGGTCGAGACCGCGATCCGCATCGCGGGCCAGCGGTTCATCAACCCGGGCGAGTACGTCGGCGCGATCGCCGACGCCGTCCGCGACCGGGGTGGCGAGGTCAAGGTCGGCGTCACCGCCCACGCCCTGCGGCACGGCCCCGGCGGCATCACCGTGGAAATGCAGGCCGGCGAGCCGGTCAAGGGCGACGCGGTCGTGGTCGCCACCGGCGCCTGGCTGCCCGAGCTGGCCAAGGCGTATGGCGTCCGCACCAGGATGCGCGCCGGCCGCGGCTACTCGTTCAGCGTCGCGGTGCACGAGCCCCCGGTGCCCTCCCCGGTCTACTTCCCCTACGAGCGGGTCGCCTGCACGCCGATCGGCGACCGGCTGCGGATCGGCGGCACGATGGAGTTCCGCGGCCCGGACGAGCCGCTGCACGTCGAGCGGGTCGACGCCATCGTCAAGTCCGGCCGGCCGCTGCTGTCCGGTGTCGACTGGGACGACCGCAAGGACGTCTGGGTCGGGTCGCGTCCGGTCACCGTCGACGGCCTGCCGCTGATCGGTGCCACCAAGGCTCCGGGCGTCTGGGTCGCCGGTGGCCACGGCATGTGGGGCGTCACCCTCGGCCCGATCACCGGCGAGCTGCTGGCCCAGCAGATGGTGACCGGCACGGTGCCCGACGAGCTGAGGCCGTTCAACCCGATCCGCTGACCTCGTCCACGGCTCCGGCACCATCTGGGGACTTGTGGTGCGA
>CAYRLV010000410.1:0-3631 GCA_964425155.1 uncultured Ornithinicoccus sp.
ACCCCAGGCTCTGAGCCCACGAGGATGGGAAGCACACGGTGCGGACCCAGTCGGTAACAGGTGGCCAGAGGCACAAAGACGCGGCCCAGCGATCGGTGCAGCCGGCCGTCGACCCGCAGGAGAGCCCGGGCCGGTTGCTTCGGGACCTGCGCACTCGGCGGGAAGGACTGACCTCGCGGGAGGCTGGGCGTCGCCTCCAGGTACATGGACGCAACGAATTGCGCAGAGCCTCCGGACGCGCCTGGCCATGGCAGGTGTTGGAGCAGTTGGGGCACCCCTTGGCCCTGTTGTTGTGGGCAGCGGCCGGTTTGGCATGGCTCTCCGGTTCGTCGCCCCTGGGTCTGGCCATCGTCTTCGTGGTGATCATCAATGCTTCCTTCGCCCTCTGGCAAGAGCGGCATGCTGAACGCGCCGTCGAGGCCCTCGCCGCCTATCTGCCGGTCCGTGCACGCGTGGTGCGGGACGGGCAACAGCAGACGGTTGAGGCCCGGACGTTGGTGCCGGGCGACATCGTGGTGATCGGTGAAGGCGAACGCGTCTCGGCCGACTGTCGGATCCTCAGCGGGTCGGCGCAGATGAACTTGTCCACCCTGACCGGAGAGTCCGCACCGGTGGCCCGGAACGCGCACTCAGCACACCTCAGTCCTGAACTGCTGCAGGCCGAGGACCTGATCTTCAGCGGGACGAACTGCACGAGCGGGGAGCTGCGCGCCGTGGTCTTCGCCACTGGGCCGCGCACCGAGTTGGGAAGAATCGCTGCGCTCTCCCAACGGGTCAAGCCAGAACCCAGCCCCTTGGAGACACAAGTGCGGCGGGTTGCCCGACTCATCGCGGTGGTGGCCATCGCCATGGGTCTGGGGTTCATCCCTGTGGGCACTCTCGTGGCCGGACTCTCCTTCGGAGACACGCTGAGCTTCGCCATCGGACTACTGGTCGCCAACGTGCCTGAAGGCTTGCTCCCGACCATCACCCTGGCCCTGGCGGTCGGAGTCCGCTTGCTGGCGCGGCATGGTGCGCTGGTCAAGAAGATCTCCGCGGTGGAGACGCTCGGCTCAACCAGCGTCATCTGCACCGACAAGACCGGCACGCTGACCCAGAACAAGATGCGGGTGGTCCGCATGTGGACCACGGGGGGCAGTGTCGAGCTCATGTCAGACGGCGCCTTGCCAGCACACTCGGGCTCCGCGTCCGTGACCCGGATGGTGACGGCCGCGGTGCGATGCACGAACGCCTCGTGGGGGCCCGGCCCCGAACAGCAAAGTGGCGACCCGATGGAAGTGGCCTTGCTCGAGTTGCCTGCCCGGTTGACGCTCCCCGAGCCGGCTGGGTGCGAGATTCGGGTCCAGCAGTTCGCCTTCCAGTCCGAACTGCGCAGGATGAGCACTGTCGATCGAGGAGCGCAAGGGCTGCGGGTCTGCACGAAGGGTGCCTACGAGGAGATCCTGCCCAGGTGTGTCGCGGTGGCGACCCCCGACGGAGGAGATCGGCCGCTGGACTCCCCGACCCGACAGGAGACCGACCTCCTGGTCGAGCGGTGGGCGGCCGAGGGCCTCCGATTGCTGGCGGTCGCAGACCGCCGACTCCCCACCACGGAGCTTGCGAACGCGACTCGCGAACAAGTGGAGTCCCAACTCACTCTCGTGGGCATCGTGGCGTTGGAGGACCCTCCGCGGCCCGAGGTCCGTGGAGCGGTCGAGCAGTGCCACGCAGCCGGCATACGGCTCGTCGTTGTGACCGGCGACTACGGCCTCACCGCCCAAGGGATCGCGAAGCAGGTCGGCATCGGAGACTCGGAGACCCAGGTGGTTTCCGGGGCCGACCTGGATCGCATGAGCGATGCTGATCTGGACGGCCTGCTCGAGGGTAGCCGCGAAATCATCTTCGCCAGGAGTTCTCCGGAGGCCAAGCTTCGCATTGCAGAGGCGCTTCAGGCCCGGGGGCAGGTGGTGGCCATGACCGGTGACGGTGTGAACGACGCACCAGCCCTGCGTCGTGCCGACATCGGCGTGGCCATGGGGAGATCGGGCACAGATGTCGCCCGGGAGGCCGCCCTCATGGTGCTCACCGACGACAACTTCGCCACTCTGGTGACCGCGGTCCGGGCGGGCAGGCAGGTCTACGACAACGTCCGGAAGTTCATCGTCTACATCTTTGCCCACGCAACCCCCGAGGTCGTGCCGTTCCTCATCTATGCCCTCTCAGGCGGCCGCGTGCCACTCCCCCTGACGGTCATGCAGATACTGGCGATCGACCTGGGCACCGAGACACTGCCCGCACTAGCGCTCGGCCGGGAGCCTGCTGAACCCGGGTTGATGGATCGACCGCCGCGCCGGCGCCACCACAGCGTCATCAACAAGGTCATGCTGCTTCGTGCTTGGCTCCTGCTGGGCGGCGTGTCCAGCATCGCCGTGACGGCACTGTTCTTCCTGACCCTCGCGAAAGGCGGCTGGCAGCCTGGGGACGTCATGACCTCCCGCGCAGGGCACCAACTGTGGCAGCAGGCCACCACCATGACCTTCCTCGGCATCGTGGCTTGCCAGATCGGCACCGGCGTGGCCGCTCGGAGCCAGCGGGCCGCCACGAGGGATCTGGGGCTGTGGAGCAATCCTCTGCTGCTGTGGGGCATCGCCTTCGAAGTGGTGTTCGCCGCAGCTGTGGTCCTCGCTCCACCCCTCCAGGATCTGTTCGGGACAGCCCGACCGCACCTGTGGCAAGTTCTTGCGCTGCTCCCCCTGCCGCTCCTGGTGTGGGGCAGCGATGAGGTCTGGCGGGCCGCGTGCCGTCGTCGTCACTCCTCCTCCATGGTGACTGACGAAGAGCACGCCTCAGTCACGAGTCGGGGGTTGGTGCCACCGTGCTGATGAATGGCGTGGCAGGGTGAGGCATGGCCATCACGGACGAGAAGGAACTCGACGCCTTCTGGGACATCGCCCGGGACCACGCGGACCTCACCGGGGTGCCGGTGTACACCGGTGAGAACCCGGTGCGCACGCTGCGACCCCCGGCGTGGTCGCTCGGTGGGACGCCCGAACAGTCGGACGAGTTGCTCGGCCTGGTCCTCGACAGGATCAAGACGGCGACCGCCAGTTCCTACGCCGACTACGCCGAGGAAGGCGAGGACCTGCCCGAGTCAGGGACGCTCGGCATCGTGCTCGACGGGGCGGGCCACCCGCGGGCGCTCGTCGTGACGACCGAGGTGCGGGTCGTGCCCTTCGACCAGGTGGACGCCGACCACGCGCGAGACGAGGGCGAGGGCGACCGGAGCCTCGACCAGTGGCGGGACGTGCACGAGCGCTTCTTCACCGAGCACTCCGAGGGTGGCTACCAGCCCGACATGCCGGTCGTGCTCGAACGCTTCCGCGTGCTCTATCCGCCGGAGTGACCGGTATGCGGGGTGGGCGGCTGCGGCCACGCCCGCGACCTGAACGCCGTCAGCCCTGCGGTGGTCGATGGTGCCGGCGCAGTCATGGACCCGAGTGACTCGGTGGGCGAAGGCCCTCTCGCGGCGAGGTGTCGATGGCGGCCAGTGCTTCGAGCGTCTGGTGCCGGGAGGTGGCGTCCATCGGGACGGCGAGGCGCACGAAGCTGTCGTCCAGTCCCGGGAAGGTGGAGCACCGGCGTGCCGCGACCC
>CAYRLV010000411.1:0-3608 GCA_964425155.1 uncultured Ornithinicoccus sp.
CTGAGACGGGTAGGGGCTGGTCGTCGCGGCCCCGTCCTCGGCTCAGCTCTGGCGGGTGTCGACCTCGTAGTCGCTGTCGTCCAAGCCGACGTAGACGCCGTCGTCGTCCTCGTCGTCGTCATCGAACTCGTCCGAGTCGTCGTCCTCGTCGGAGTCGTCGTCCTCGTCGTCGCTGTAGATCTCCAGCGGCGTGACCTCGCCGTAGGCGTCGAGCAGCGCGTCGTCGTAGGCGTCGAACGCGTCCGCGAGGTCCTGGTAGGTCGCCACCACCGACGGGTCGTTCTCGCCGCTGCGCGACGCGGCAGCCTCGAGGTGGCGCTCGAAGGCGGTCACGAGAGCACTCAGTGCGGCACGCGGATCGGCGGTCATGGCTCGACGGTAGCGGTTCTTGGGCCAGAATGGGGACGATGGTCGAGTACGAGTATCGCGTGCTGCACTTCCCGCGCGACGCCTCCCGGAGCGACGTCCGGCGGGTGCTCGCGGAGCACGCGGAGTACGGCCACTGGGAGCTGTCGCGGATGCGGCTCTACTGGGGCGGGCGCCGCAAGGCCTGGATCCGGCGCCGGATCATCCGGGTGCGCCGCACCGCCTGACGGTCGCGCCTGCGCTCAGCAGCTCGCGATGAGCCGACCGAGCACGCGCGTGCCGAACCGCAACGCCTCCACCGGGACCCGCTCGTCGATGCCGTGGAACATCGGCGCGAAATCGAGGTCGGCCGGCAGCCGCAGTGGCGCGAACCCGTAGCCGGTGATGCCCAGCTTGGCGAGCGCCTTGTTGTCCGTGCCGCCGGACAGGCAGTACGGCAGGATCGTCGCCTCGGGGTCCTCCGCGAGCAGGGCCGCCTTCATCCGGTCGACCAGGGCACCCTCGAACGGCGCCTCGAGCGCGATGTCGCGATGCAGCACCTCGACCTCGACGAACTCGCCGGCCAGCTCGCGGACCTTCCCCAGCAGCTCCTCCTCGTGGCCGGGCAGGAAGCGGCAGTCCAGCGAGGCCGACGCCGTCTGCGGGATGACGTTGTGCTTGTAGCCGGCGTCGAGCATGGTCAGGTTCGCGGTGTCCTGCAGCGTGCCCTCCACGAACCCGCGCGCCCCGCCGAGGTGCGCGAGCAGGTCGCCGGCGTCGTCGTCCGTGTATGCGGTGCCGGTCAACTCGCTCACTCCGTCGAGCAGCTGCCGCACCGACGCCAGGTAGGTCCGCGGCCAGGGGTGCGCGTCGATGCGGGCGACCGCCTCGGCGAGCCGGACGATCGCGTTCTCGTCGTTGGGAACCGAGCCGTGGCCGGCGCGTCCGCGGGCGTGCAGCCGGAGCCAGGCGATGCCCTTCTCCGCCGTCTGCAGCAGGTAGGCGCGCGTCGGCGCACCGGACCCGGCGGCCGGGACGGTGACGCTGTAGCCGCCGACCTCGCTGATCGCCTCGGTCACTCCGTCGAACAGCTCCGGCCGGTTGTCGGTGAGCCAGTGGCTGCCGTAGATGCCCCCGGCCTCCTCGTCGGCGAGGAAGGCGAAGACGATGTCCCTCGGCGGCTTGGTCCCGGTGCGGGCCAGGTGGCGCAGGTTGGCGAGGATCATGGCGTCCATGTCCTTCATGTCCACCGCGCCGCGCCCCCAGACGCAGCCGTCCCGGATCTCCGCGGAGAAGGGGTGCACCTGCCAATCGGCGGCGTCGGCCGGGACGACGTCCAGGTGCCCGTGCAGCGCGAGCCCGGGACGGGACGAGTCCTGCCCCTCCACGCGCACGACGACGCTGGCGCGCCCGGGTGCGCTCTCGACATACGTGGGGTCCAGCCCGACCTCGGTGAGCTGACCCATCACGTACTCCGCAGCCTCCCGCTCCCCCGGCCCGCTGCCGTCGCCGTAGTTGGTCGAGTCGATGCGGATGAGCTCCTGCGCGAGCCGCGTCACCTCGTCCTCGGGCGCGACGTCGGTGGCGGTGGGACGGTCCACGGTGTCGGTCATGACCTGCACCCTAGTTGCCTCGAACAGGCGACGAACCCGCCCGTCCCGCGACGGCCGAGGACCGGATTCGGCGGGTCTCGTGCGAGTTCGGATCCCGGGCCGCTGCGTGTTAGAGTTTTCGCCGCCTGCCGATGTGCCCACAGCACCGGCACGTGACCTTGTCCGGGTGGCGGAATGGCAGACGCGCTAGCTTGAGGTGCTAGTGCCCTTTATCGGGCGTGGGGGTTCAAGTCCCCCTCCGGACACCACCATCGCGCCAGTCCCCAGCGGCCTGCGTGCGCAGCCGCCGGGACGCTGCCACCGCGGCACCCACTCCGATCACCACCGGGGTCACGAGCTGCACGAGCAACGCGCCGGTGAGCCACGGCGACCAGCCGCTCCAGGACCCGGTCACCAGCAGGGTGACGGCCAGCCACATCCGCAGCAGCGCGGTGGTCAGGCACAGCAACGCCAGACCCACGTACCGTTCGGCCAGTGGCCGGGACGGACCGACGCGGGCGCACCACCACACGACGATCGCGGCGCCGAGGCTCGCCAGCCACCAGATGGAGAACTGGTCCACCAGGATCGGCACCGGGTTCAGCGCCACCGAAACCCCCACGACAACCGCGACCACCGCAGCCAGTCCCGTCGCGGCCCAGCTCCAGGACCGGCGATCCGGCGGGGGCTCGCCGGGAGGGAAGGCGGCCAGACCGAGCACCAGCGCCACGTCGACGGCGACGACGACCCATCCGGTCAGGAACGTGGACCACGCCTCCGGAAGCCCCCCGACGGCCAGGTCGGAGAGAGCCCGCAGCACCCCGACGCACAGGGCGAGGACGGCGAACGCCCGGGCCACCCGAACGCGGCCCCACAGCAACGCCCCGAAGGCGGGGATCCACAGGCACTCCAGGGCGAAGAGCAGCCACTGCCGATCCGACAGCTGCCACGACCCGGCGCCCAGCGCGGAGCCGCCGACCTCCCGGACGACCATCCCCGCCAAGGCATACAACGACAGAACCGCGTGGACGAGCAGACCGCTCGTGACCCACCAGCGCACCGCAGCGCCGAGGGCGGCCCGGCGCGGGCCGTTCGTGGCGCCGCCGCCCCCGAGCCGCGAGCGGAGGGCCAGCACGAGCACGCTCCACCGCTCCTGCCAACCCGGGTGCCCGACCTCGTCGACCACCTCGTCGTCGACGGGGTCACCCGTGCGGGTGCTGAGCAGAAAGGTCTCGACCATCTCCTCTTCCCGCCGCTCGCGGTAGTCCGGCGGCAGGAGCCGCAGCAGGCGGCGATAGCGCCGCTCGAGCGGCGTCATGCGGGGCGGTCCGTGCCGGACCCGGTCACGCCGTCCCGCCTGAGGCACCGAGAGCGCGGCGGCCAACGGCGGCGTTGCTGGCCAGCCGGGAGGTCTCGGTGGCCAGCGCGTCCCGGCCGCCCGGAGTCAGTCGGTAGTAGCGACGGGCCCGACCGTCGACGATCTCCTCGCGGGCCGGCTCGATGAGGGACTGCGCGGCGAGGCGGTCCAGCACGCCATACAGCGTCCCGACGCGGGGGCGCACCCGACCGCCGGAGAGCTCGCGCACGGAGGTGAGGATGGCGTAACCGTGCCGGGGCCCGTCCAGCAGCGCAGTCAGCACGAAGAACGCCGGCTCGGTCATCGGCTTGGCG
>CAYRLV010000412.1:0-3598 GCA_964425155.1 uncultured Ornithinicoccus sp.
CTCCCTTGCTGAATATGTCCTACCCGGACGCCTCTCGAATAATGCATTTGTCCAGTCATTCGTACATCCCGCGGCTGCGCAGATCCAGACCTATCTTGGTCGCGAGTCGATCCGGCCCAGCGCCCCGTTCCCGTACGCCAACGATTGGGGCCTAAACTACGTCAGCTTCGTTCCGTTCTTCACGTACACCTGGTCCCATGCGCGCGAGCGAATACTCCGCATTGGCATGCCTTTCGTCCTGATTTTGTCCGCCATCCCCGTGGTCTATTCGTTGAATCGGGCAATGTGGGCAACGCTAGCACTCATGGCTGCATTCGTGGCTGTTCGCGCGGCTATCAGGGGACACACCAAGATTCTAGTCGCAATCGTCATTGGAGTCTGCTGCGCTGGCTTGGTCGTGACCGCTAGCCCACTGGGAACTGCGATACAGACCCGCTTCTCATCGGAGCAACATAACAGTAATGAAGGTCGCGCTAACCTGAGCGCACTGGCCCTTTCGAGCATGGCGGAGGGCTCCCCGATCGTTGGTTTTGGCACGACCAGAGACGTGCAAGGGTCATTTCTCTCAATAGCGGTGGGCTCCAGCGGCGTGTGCCCAGGCTGCAGCCCACCAGCCCTTGGCACACAGGGACTGTTGTGGCTAATTGCCTTCGGGACTGGATTCGGCGGTCTCGTCCTCTTCCTAGGGTTCATCCTAATCCAGTTTCTCCGGAATATCCGCAATCAGGCGAACACGGCGACCATGTCATTGTGCGTTCTGTTAGCCTACACTTTGACGCTGCCCTTTTACGATCTTGGGTACACATCATTAGCTGCCCTCATGGCCGCGATTTCAGTTCTAGAGAGGGGACACAAGTCTGCCAACATTGCCACGGGCTTAGCTCATGGCGACGCAAGAGCCAGCGCGCCCGAGGGACACGCCGGCCTCTTGCTTAGCAAATATGCCCGGTTAGCGCGCCGCCAAGTGACAGTGCTCACTGGGTGCGCCTTGGTTGGCTTGGCCTCTGCTGGCCTCTGGTACCAAGTGGGGGGAGTCTCCTACAAAGCCACAACCTCAGTCCTTCTCCCTGAAGAAGTCCACTACCCGAGGGATGCAACGCGGCCAATGACCTTGGACACATTGGCCAAGATCGTCCAGGGTTCCGAGGCCACATCGAGTCGGGCAAACGCGACGAGGCACGACGCGAGGGCGGGATCGTCAGATCAACTACTAGTCACCGCGATACCCAACACGCGCGTTCTGAATCTCTCCATTGTTGGAGCCCATCCTCGGGCTGTCGTCCAACAGGTGAAGAATAGTGCTCAAAGTCTGCTGTCCAAACGCGCCGATCTCCTGCGTGAGAGGCAGTCCGTTGCCTTATCGGAGTTGGACAGTCAGATGTTGGCAATCTCGGCAGGACTGCATACTCTCGGAGCCGCGCAAAAGGCCCGCGACACTATGCCGATCGCGATCACGGAGCAGCATACTCGCCTCCTCCTCCGTGCGAGCGAGCTGGACGAACGCCGCTCGGTGGTTGAGCATGACACCCTTGACCCTGGACAGGTCATTCGACCAGCCACTGCCACAAAGGTCACGGACGAACGCACGGTAGCGCTGACGAGTGGCCTGATGCTTGGCCTTCTCTGCGGGTGTGTCATCGCCTCGGTGCGAGAGTCTCGAGGCGCCCGCGTCTCGAGACGCGGGCAGTCAAGCTTGCCCGTCCTAGGACGAGTCACCATGCAACCAGCTGGGGCGAGAGACGTTCAGCCGTTGCTAGACTCGGGCGTCGTTGACGCTTGTCTCGCTGTGGGCAAAGGCGACGGCGTCACCGCAGTAGCCCATCGGATGAGTTGCCTGGCCCAGTCCGTGGACTGCCCGGCAGCCGAACGTCCACTCCGGGTGCTTCTCGTAGTCACGGGCCGTCATCGTTGGCGTCAGGTTGAGCGGGCCGCCAGCCGACTCTCGCGACTGGGAGTGTCCGTTGCAGGAGTAGTGGTGGCGGAAGGCAAATAGTCCAAAAGCTGGGCGGGGCCGAGGTCCCGCACATAATCTGGTAGGCGACCATCAAGTCAAGCTCCTGGGGGCCCGAACACATGCTTTCCGAAGACGACGTCCGACCTCACCTCGTTGGCGATGCCCTGCGCAGACGGTGGTGGATAGTGGGGCTCGTCGCGGTTCTCTTCGCCGCTGCCGCGGTTGGAGCAGCACTTATGCGGAACAACTCGTACACAGCAACTACCTCAGTATACTTACAGCCTCTCTCCGGAAATGCTCTCGACAGCAACGCCGCGACAAACGGACAGCAAATCACCATCGCCATGGAAACCGAGGCCAGTTTGGTCACCTCACCCGGCGTGACGAAACTGGCAAATGCGCGAGCCAACTCAGTAGCCGAGGAGGCCTCGGACGTTGATGCGACCGTGCCCACAAACACCCAGATTGTCCAAATTGACTACACGGCCTCGTCCCCAGAGAGGGCGCGGGCCGGCGCGATGGCTTACGGGAATGCCTTCCTGCAATTTAGAGAAGAGCGCGCCAAGTCTTCACAGGGCGCCAAGTTGGAGGCCCTGCAGAAGCAGGCGGATGAGGTGCGGAGCAAACTTCGAGACGCCACCCAAGCAGCAAGCAAGAACGATGCTGCCCCGGAGGCTCGTTCTCAGGTAGAGATATATACAGCTAGGCTTTCAACCCTTCAAGACAGCATCGGCGCGGCCCAGATCAGCCCCGGTTCGCCAGGTTTCGTCGTGACTCCCGCCGCGAAGCCGAGTAGGCCCGACGGTCTCAGTCCCCTAGTGCTCATTGTGGCGGCTGCACTGGCTGGGTTGGGCGTCGGAGGGGCGGTGGCCGTGTGGCGCGAACGCCGCGACGATCGTCTTCGTGGAGAGGTCGATGTCCAGGTCGACGGTGTTCCCATCTTGGCAACCGTGCCGACGTCCGTGTCACCGCGCTTGGCGTCCGAGTCAGGCGACACCGCGGAAGACGCCTACCGTCGAGCACGAGTTGCTACCCTGGCATGCCTCGCTCAACGCTCCGTCGTCCTCCTGTGCGAGCTCCGCCCATCCGGTGGGACTGGCGAAGTTGTCACCAATGTGGCAATGAGCTTGGCAGACTCTGGCTACTCCATCGTCGTAGTCGACACTGAAGGAGCAACCGCGGCCAAGCTGTTAGGTCTCGACGATGGTGGCCGATTGGCCGAAGTCCTGAGCACTGGAAGGGTGACAAAGCCGTTACCCACCCGTGGTCGGGTTAAACTGCTCGCCGGCGGACTGATTGAGGCTGGGGCGCGCGACCGCCTCGCCAGCGCAACTACCCGCACCGTCCTGAAGGAATTGAGCGGTGACTGCGACTATGTTCTCGTGGCGGGTGGGACAACCAAGGAAGCCGAGTCGGATGCACTTGCTTTGAGTTGCGAGGGAGTCGTCCTCCTTGTCGACGACTATCGCGCGACCCGCAGCGAAGTCTCGCAGTGGATCCAACGAAAGAAGTGGCTCGGGATTGAGGTGTTGGGAATCATCGCCACCGAGCCAGAGAGAGGTTCTGGATCGCATCGCAAGCAGACTGCACGTCCTCCGCAGAAGAGTCGCTCGTTAGGCGACCATGATGTCCAAGAGTCCGCAT
>CAYRLV010000413.1:0-3593 GCA_964425155.1 uncultured Ornithinicoccus sp.
TGCCGTTCCTCGAGGCGGCGCGCCAGGTGCGCCAGGACGTCGGCCGCGACCAGGTCTTCTTCCTGCACGTGTCGCTGGTGCCCTACCTCGCCCCGAGCGGCGAGCTCAAGACCAAGCCCACCCAGCACTCGGTGGCCGCGCTGCGCCAGGTCGGCATCCAGCCCGACGGCCTGGTGCTGCGCGCAGACCGCGAGATCCCCGCCTCGGTCAAGGCCAAGATCAGCTCGATGTGCGACGTCGACTTCGAGGCCGTCGCGAGCTGCGTCGACGCGCCGAGCATCTACGACATCCCCAAGGTCCTGCACACCGAGCGGCTCGACGCCTACGTCATCCGCCGGCTCGGGCTGCCGTTCAAGGACGTCGACTGGGACGCGTGGGACGAGCTGCTGCGTCGGGTGCACAACCCGGAGCACCAGGTCGAGATCGCGCTGGTGGGCAAGTATGTCGACCTCCCGGACGCCTACCTCTCCGTGACCGAGGCGCTCCGCGCCGGTGGGTTCCATCACAACGCCAAGAGCCGGATCCGCTGGGTCGCCAGCGACGACTGCCGCACCGAGGCCGGCGCCCAGAAGGCGCTGGCCGGGGTCGACGCGGTGCTCGTGCCCGGCGGCTTCGGCGTGCGTGGGATCGAGGGCAAGGTGGGCGCGCTCCGCTGGGCCCGGGAGCGGCAGATCCCCACCCTGGGCATCTGCCTCGGCCTGCAGTGCATGGTGATCGAGTACGCCCGCAACGTCGCCGGGATCGACGGGGCCTCCTCCACCGAGTTCGACCCGGACACCCCGGACCCGGTGATCGCGACGATGGAGGAGCAGAAGGCGTTCGTCGGCGGCGCGGGCGACCTCGGGGGCACCATGCGGCTGGGCGCCTATCCCGCCCGGTTGCGCCCGGGTTCGGTCGTCGCCGACGCCTACGAGGCCACCGAGGTCAGCGAGCGGCACCGGCACCGCTACGAGGTCAACAACGCCTACCGCGAGCGGCTGGAGGAGGCCGGCATGGTGTTCTCCGGGCTGTCGCCCGACCGCGAGCTGGTGGAGTTCGTCGAGCTGCCGGCCGACGCGCACCCCTACTACGTCAGCACCCAGGCGCATCCCGAGTTCCTGTCGCGACCGCACCGCGCCCACCCGCTCTTCGCCGGGCTGGTCGGCGCGGCGATCGACGCGCAGCGGGCGACCCGGCTGGTCGAGGTGGACCGCGAGGCTGCGGCCGTGCCTGCCGGCGACGCGGTCACCGCGTCATGACCGACGGCGCCGAGCTCCGGGACGCCTTGTCGCCCCGCCCGGTCAGCGAACGCGAGGTCCTGCACGACGGAATGGTCTGGGACCTGGTGCGTGATGCCGTCGACCTCGGTCGGGCCGGCACCGTCCGCCGGGAGTACCTCGTGCATCCCGGCGCGGTCGGCGCCGTCGCGCTCGACGAGGAGGGTCGCGTGGCCCTGCTGCGGCAGTACCGCCACCCGGTCGGCATGGAGCTGTGGGAGCTGCCCGCCGGCCTGCTCGACAAACCCGGCGAGCAGCCGTGGGTCGCCGCTGCCCGCGAACTCGCCGAGGAGGCCGACCTGGTCGCAGCGCGGTGGCACGTGCTGGCCGACTGGCAGAACTCCCCGGGCGGTAGCAGCGAGAACTGGCGCTGCTACCTGGCCCGCGACCTGTCCGAGGTGCCCGAGGGGGAGCGGTTCGAGCGAGAGCACGAAGAGCTCGGTATGACGGTCCGCTGGGTGCCGCTGGAAGACGCCGTCGAGGCGGTGCTCGCCGGGCGAATCCACAACGCCTGCACCGTCGCCGGGGTGCTCGCCGCACATGCGGCGCGGGAGCGTGACTGGACCACGCTGCGGCCGCACGACGCGCCGTGGCCGGAGCACCCCGCATACCGGTGAACGTCGATGGGTGAGCTGACCGGCGTGCCGCGCGGACCGTCGGCGCGCAGTGACGTGCCGCCGTTCCATGTGATGGAGGTCTTCAAGGCCGCGACCCGCCGACAGGAGACGCACGGCGACCTGATCCTGCTGTGCGTCGGGCAGCCCGGGACGCCCGCGCCACGCGCCGTGCTCGACGCCGTCCGGGCCGCGGTGGGCCGCGAGACGCTGGGGTACACCGACCCCAACGGGATCGCGCCGCTTCGGGGCGCGATCGCCCAGCACTACGCGAAAACGTATGACGTGCAAGTCGATCCGGGGCAGGTGCTGGTCAGCAACGGGTCCTCCGGTGGGTTCAGCACGGTGCTCCTCGCGGCGTTCGAGCCGGGCGACACCATCGCGATGACCCGACCCGGTTACCCGGCCAACCGCAGCACGATCCAGGCCCTCGGTTGCCGGGTCGTGGACCTCGAGTGCGACGAGACCACCCGGTTCCAGCCCACTGTGGCGCAGCTGGAGGCGCTGCCCGAGAGGCCCGACGGACTGCTGATCGCCAGTCCCGCCAACCCCACCGGCACGATCATCGACCCGGACCAGCTCGCCGAGATCGCGCGGTGGTGCGAGGCGAACGGTGTGCTGTTGCTGAGCGATGAGATCTACCACGGCATCTCGTTCGGGAGGCGGTGCGCCAGCGCCTGGGAGTTCTCGCGGGAGGCCGTGGTCCTCGGGTCGATGAGCAAGTACTACTCGATGACCGGGTGGCGACTCGGCTGGAACCTGCTCCCGCCGCACTTGTACGACGTGGCGGAGCGGCTGCAGGCCAACCTGGCCATCTGTGCACCGGCGGTCTCCCAGGTGGGTTCCGTGGCCGCGTTCACGGACGCCGCCACGACCGAGCTGGACGGGCACGTCCGGGCGTACGCCAGGGCCCGTGACCTGCTGCTGCGCCGCCTGCCCGAGCTCGGCATCGACCGGTTCGCGCCGCCGGACGGCGCGTTCTACGCCTACTGCGACATCAGCCACCTCACCGACGACTCGATGACGTGGTGCCGCGACATGCTCGCCCGCACCGGCGTCGCGCTGGCGCCCGGCATCGATTTCGACCCGGTGCACGGCCACCGCTTCATGCGGCTGAGCTTCTGCGGACCCACCGAGCAGTTGGACGAGGCCATCGACCGGCTGGTCGCCGCGCTCTGACATGGCGGGCGACCCGATCCCTGAGGTCGAGCGTGCGGAGCGGCCCGGCAGGGTGGTGCTGCTGAACGGCCCCTCGAGCGCCGGTAAGACCTCGATCGCGACGGCCCTGGTCGAGCTCCTGCCCACGCCGTGGCTGAACGTGCCGGTCGACCTGCTGCACGCGGTGCGCTCCCGCCCCGATCTGGCGCAGCCGCCGGCACCCGGTGACGCCATGGGTCCGGACGACTGGCAGCAGGTGTTTCGGCGCACCCGGGCGGGCTACCACCGGGTGCTCGCCGGGCTGGCGGCAGCGGGCAACGACGTGGTCGGAGACCACGTGCTCAGCGAACCCTGGCGGATCGCCGACCTGCTGAACGTGCTGGACGGGACCCCGGCCCTGCTGGTCCACGTCACGGCACCGCTCGAGGAACTCGAGCGCCGAGAGCGAGCCCGGGGTGACCGGAAGGTCGGGGCGGCACGGCTGCAGTACGAGGCGGTGTTCGCGCACGGCGACTGCGACCTGCTGCTCGACACGTCCGGGTTGACCGCGCGGCAGGCGGCGGCC
>CAYRLV010000414.1:0-3578 GCA_964425155.1 uncultured Ornithinicoccus sp.
GGCCGCCCGACATCGCGATGATCCATGAGCCTCGCCGGTTGCGTCACACCGCCCATTAAGACGTGGCTACGTGGCAACGGCACCAGGCGACGTCTGCTCGCACCAATGGGTATCGGGCGCGTCTCGACGCACATACGCTGTCAACGTCATCGCGCCGAGGCTACGAAGGCTGGACTGGCTCGGTCAGCGCCGCCCGATCTGTGCCTCCAACCAAGGGATCTCTTCTCAAGAGCAGGTGCTCAGCACGCTTGTTGGATTTGCTGATCGCCCGCAGATGCTCATCGGTATGGATTCTATAGAAGGCTTCCGCGGCGAGACGAAGGGCTTCGTGTCGATGTTGCGAGCCGTCGTTCTCATCCACGTCCGCGTCGCCATGCACCAAGCGGCTGCGCAGGTTGTATATGCGCTTGGCATGATTAAATAGTCGAGATCGAGCGTCTGCATCTTCAGGTTGCAGCAACCAGGCCAGTGATGCACATACTTTGAATGAAGTCTCACTTGCCGAGCCGAACATATTCTCCCAGGCGACAACGGCGTCGATCAACGCATCTGCAGCGTCGCGCGGTTCGGACGAGACGCGCAGTATTCGATTGAGCGCAATGCTGACCGTGGGTTTAGGAGGAGCCACCGCGTCTACAATTTCAGCGATCTCAACTAGGTCGGAACCGCCCAGTCGCGTTGGTGTATATAGAGGGTTGTCCACCGTGATGAGGGCAGGCCCGGTAGGCTTTAGCGGGAACATGTCCCAACTTTCAGTTGATGCCAGACTGACGTGGGTGGCCCGTCGTGCGGCCCACGTGACGACAGCATAACGAACCGTGTCGAAAATGGCCTGCGTCTGTTCTCTCAATGCTGCCGTTTGGTCGGCAGCTGCTTGCACTTGTTCTCTGTGCTCCCTTTCCTTGACGTCATTACGACTTCGTGAAACTAATCGGTACGGCACCTTCTGCCAAATAACGGATTCGGGTCGTGGATACTTCCCATGAAAACTCTCAATTGCCAGTCCGGCAGTGCTTCTTAGGCCCCACGTGCCATAGTTAATCGGCTCGTCTATTGCTACATGGAGCAGCCCGATTAGCGTAACGGCCTCAACTTCTTCTTGACGCGCGAATCGCTTGACCTCGGCGATACTACCTTGGACGTACTCGGGGATGACACTCTCATCAAGCGCGTCATCGAACCTCATCCTGGCGAGGGTCTGTTCAATGATAGCTGCGACGACGAGGCGGAGGTCCATTGTCCCACCGCCGAACGGCACCCACATGAGAAGACCAAGCGCGGCGTCCAGACGCTCCTCGGCCGGTTTGGGAGCCCTTTCGGGGAAAAGGGATGCTAAGTCCTCATCATCGAGGACTGCGCGCCATGCAGGTCTGCAAAGCAGAGGATCCTGAAAACTCGCAGCAAGCAAGAATCGGTCGCTGTCGGCGCCCTCGAGCTGTTCGATCATGAGGCCGTTGAAGGCCAGCCGGGAAAGACTGTCCACTAGTGGGTTGCCCGTCTGTCTAGGCAATCGCCCGTGCACCAAGCGGCGTACGTCCTCGAAGTACGTCGCCGTACCGTCGGGAAGCACGCTCGTGAGATGCGCTGCACAGACAGATAACCGCCGTTCCGCCTGCAACCCTCCAGCATGGAGCGATAGCTCAGCAACCTCTTGGACCACGGTCCATCGGCTATCGTCATCGGCTTCTGGTCGCTCATCTGACTGCAGGTCGAGGAGGAAGCCCATGGCGCGACTGCCCAACAAGGCGACTGATCGCTCCCACGCCTCGTTGCCCATGCCGGTGACGCCGATCGTGCTCACATGATCACGCTACTGGAAACTACCGATGGTGCCCTACCGACTGTCGGATGGCTCAGGGCTCCACGGCAACCTCGATAGGTTGCGCGTGTTCGACCCCGCGTCATTCCGGCCGCAGAGGTCAGCTACTCGCCGGAGGTTCATCCCGTCATTGCGCGATTTCAAGCGGCAGGCGAAGATCGCGTTCTACCCTCAGAACGAGGAGGTGGCCGCGGTGTGGGTAGCCTTCGTTGACGACACCAAGCAATGTGGCCTGCGTCGCGACATGGGCCAGCTCCTTGCGCTCGGCGCCGTGGCCTTCAACGAAGATCAGTTGGCGGCCTACTCGGCGACCGTAAACGAGATTTTCGCACAGCACTCGATCCCTCAAGGCACCGAACTCAAATGGAGCTGTCGGAAGCAGAGTTGGTTCAAGACCGAGCCGGGAGCCAAAGTGCTCACCCAGGTGCGCAAGGAGTGCCTAGTGGCGGCCGCATGCTGTGAAGCGCGTGCCACGGTTGTCGTCTTCGACTTGGGTAGAACGACCGTTCAGGGGCAGGCCGCCGAGACAAAGGTGCTCACTTACCTCTATGAGCGCATCTCGATGATGCTGCCAGCCGACGCTCGTGGGGTTGTTGTCTGCGACAAGCCAGGGGGGAGTCACAAGGATGAGGACGCCTGGATATCTAGAACACTAGAACTAACTTGCTTTGGCACCAACTACATTGCGCCGGGAAATGTGGTCCTCCCGATTCTCACGGCGCCATCACACCACCACCCGCACCTTCAGTTGGCAGATCTCATTGCCGGCTCAGTCACAGCCGCGGTTTCCGGGGTCAAATACGGGCTGGATCTAGTGCCCGCGCTGAGGCCGCTCCTGCACGCCAGCCCTGCTGGAGGGGTTCCGGGAACTGGTCTGAAGCTCTTTCCCGATGATCTTCTGAACCTTTACCACTGGGTTCTCGACGAAACCTCCTACATCCGCCAGAACCAGCGGCGCACGTTACCAGACCCGCGCCTTCCATACGCCTCCGACGACGGTGTCGGACGATTGGCGTCATTCAAGAGCAAGCGCGCGTCGAGAAGGCTTGGAGCCACGAGCTCCGCCCCGTAAGGCACACCAGTGGCCCCACGCGGCCTACGCCGAGGGGCCCAGGCACGCTCGCGCAGTACTGGCCCCCTGGTTGGCGATCGCCGAGTGCGCCATACCGCCGCCTGTGGGGTCCCACTGCGCCCAGAATGACTCAACTGACCGAACGCCACGAGGCGTCGCGAGCTCGAGCGGTCAAATGCTATGGCTCTCGAAGGTTGATGCCACGGAGTGCGGGCGCCGTTCCTGCTCCTCATCCGCGGGACCTCACTGTCGCCGGGGATACCTATCATGACGTCATGAGTAGAGGGCAACCCGCCAGCGGGCACCAGCCGGCCGGCCAAGGAGTCGGACCGATCCCAGCGCGTGGGGTGGTGTCGTGACAGCTTTGCTGGCGGGTCTTGCAGGAGAGGATCCTCGTGTTCCTGGTCAATTGACGTGGAACGACGACGAGTACCGCCTCGTGCTCGAGTCCTTCATCGAAGAACCGGCACAGTTGCATCGGCAGCTATCCAGCGATGGCCGGGTC
The DNA here is from genome assembly GCA_964425155.1 of uncultured Ornithinicoccus sp. Classification (GTDB taxonomy): domain Bacteria; phylum Actinomycetota; class Actinomycetes; order Actinomycetales; family Dermatophilaceae; genus Segeticoccus. Next base: position 3,397 of record CAYRLV010000414.1, read on the forward strand.
GTGGCGATCAGTCGGGGAGAACCGGTTGGAATCGTGCGGGACTTCATGCCACGCACACTCTGGTGCGTCGAGGGAGACGCTCCCCTCACATTGCTGGACGCTCAGATGTCGATTGGTTCGGTGGGCATATTCTCGTGCGAGCAGGTCTACACTGGGCGCCGGTTGTTGCGGGGTGCTCACGT
>CAYRLV010000415.1:0-3577 GCA_964425155.1 uncultured Ornithinicoccus sp.
GACTAGACGGGCGGGACACCGCGGCGACGGTCGCTGAAGCTGCGGTCGCGCCGAGCGGCGTAGCGCAGCCGGTGCAGCAGTTCCTCGCGCAGCGCGTCGGCCTCGACCACCCCGTCGAGCACCAGGTCGGCGAGCAGGCGCTCGAGGTCGACGTCCTGCTGGTACTCCTCCCGCTTCTCGCGGACGAACTCCTCCCGCTGGGTCTCGTCCTCGATCGCGTTGATCTTGTTGGCGTAGACGGCGTTCACCGCCGCCTCCGGCCCCATGACCGCGATCCGCGCGGTCGGCAGCGCCAGCGTGGCGTCCGGGCCGAAGCCGGGACCGGCCATCGCGTAGAGCCCCGCGCCATAGGCCTTCCGGACGATCACCGAGAACTGCGGGACCGTCGCCTCGGAGACCGCGGTGATCATCTTGGCGCCGTGCCGGATGATGCCGCCGCGCTCCACCTCCGAGCCGATCATGAAGCCCGGCACGTCGGCCAGGTAGATCAGCGGGATGTTGAACGCGTCACAGAGCCAGATGAACCGTGCTGCCTTGTCCGCGCTGTCGGTGAACAGCACCCCGCCCTTGACCGCCGAGTTGTTCGCCACGATGCCGACCGTCTCGCCGGCCATCCGCCCGAAGCCGGTGACCAGCTCGGTCGCGAACAGCGGCTTGAGCTCGAAGAACGAGTCGGCGTCGACCAACCCGTCGATCACGTCGTGCACGTCGAAGGGCGTGCTCTCCCGCTCGGGCACCGTGGTCGCCGTCAGCTCCTGCGCCGGCTCCTCGGGCACGTATGACGGTGGGGCGCCTCGCCAGTTGGTCGGCACGTAGGAGAAGTACAGCCGGGCGAGCTCGATCGCCTCGGCGTCGTCGTCGGCCAGCAGGTCGCCGCACCCGGAGACGGAGCAGTGCATGCGCGCGCCGCCCATGTCCTCGAGCGACACCTTCTCCCCCACGACCATCTCGGCCATCCGCGGGCTGCCGAGGTACATCGACGCGTTGCCGTCGACCATGATCACGATGTCGGTGAAGGCCGGGATGTAGGCGCCCCCGGCGGCGGACGGGCCGAACAGGCAACAGATCTGGGGGACCTTGCCGGACAGCGCCACCTGGTTGTGGAAGATCCGCCCGGCACCCCGCCGGCCCGGGAACAGGTCCACCTGGTCGGTGATGCGGGCGCCCGCCGAGTCGATGAACCAGAAGACCGGCAGCTCCTCGCGCAGGGCCATCTCGGTGGCCCGGATGATCTTCTCGACCGTGCGGGCCCCCCAGGACCCGGCCTTGACGGTGGGATCGTTGGCGACGACGACCGCCGCCCGCCCGTCGACGGTCCCCCGACCGGTGACCACACCGTCCGCCGGCAGCCCGGTCGCCGTCGCATTGGCGAAGCGCCCGTCCTCGACGAACGACCCCTCGTCGAACAGCAGCCCGATCCGGTCGCGGACGTAGAGCTTGCCCTGGGAGTCCAGCTTGGCCCGGGCCTTCTCGCTGAGCGTCTCGGACGCGACGTGCGCCGCGGCCAGCCGCGAGCGGACGTCGGCGACCGTCTCGTCACCACCCGGGGTGGGCCCGGCGAACGGTGAGGAGGAAGAGGTGGACTGGCTCGTCATACCGGCGTCTCCTGTCGTCACGGACCTCAGGCCGCATTCACGTCTGGGGCAGGCCGAGGCCGCGCGCGATGACCATGCGCTGCACCTCGCTGGTGCCCTCCCCGATCTCGAGGATCTTGGCATCACGGTAGAACCTCGCGACCGGGAACTCCTCCATGAAGCCGTTGCCGCCGAAGACCTGGGTGGCGATGCGGGTCGCCGTGACCGCCGCCTCGGTGGCGTAGACCTTGCAGATCGCCGCGGCCTGTTTCACCTCGGCGACCGAGCGCCGGCCGGCGGCCAGCTCGTCCTTGAGCCACGCGGCCTTGTAGGTGAGCAGCCGCGCCGCCTCGACCGACACCGCGAGGTCGGCGATCGGGAAGGACACGCCCTGGTTGGCGCCGATCGGCTTGCCGAAGGCGATCCGGGTGCCGGCGTAGTCGGTGGTCGCCTCGAGGCAGGCCTGGGCCAGGCCGACGGCGAGCGCGCTGATCGCGATGCGTCCGTCGTCGAGCGTCTTGAGGAACTGCTTGAACCCGGATCCCCTCTCCCCCAACAGGTTTGCCGCCGGGACCCGGCAGTCGTCGAAGGTCAGCCCGTGGGTGTCGGAGATGTGCCAGCCGAGCTTGTCGTAGGCCGGCTCCACGGTGAATCCAGGGGTACCGGCCGGCACGAGGAGCGCGCTGATCTCCGGGGTGCCGTCCTCGTGCTCGCCGGTCCTGGCGGTCACGGTGACGACCGAGGTGATGTCGGTGCCCGAGTTGGTGATGAACGCCTTGGCGCCGTTGATCACCCAGCTGTCGCCGTCGAGCCGGGCCCGCGTCCTGGTCGCGGCGGCGTCGGAGCCCGCCTCGGGCTCGGTGAGCCCGAACCCGGCGAGCGCACGGCCGGCGACCAGATCCGGCAGCCAGGACTCCTTCTGCTCCTCCGACCCGTAGGTGAGGATCGGGTTGATGCCGAGCCCGACACCGGCCGACAGGGTGATCCCGATCGACTGGTCGACCCGGCCGAGCTCCTCGATGGCCAGGCACTGGTAGGTGAACCCGCCCTCGGCCAGTCCGGCACCGCCATACTCCTCCGGCGCGACCAGGCCGAACAGCCCGAGCTCACCCATCTTCGGGACGAGGTCGACCGGGAAGTGGTGCTCGCGGTCCCACTGCGCGACGTGCGGGGCGATCTCGGCCTCGGCGAACTCCCGCACCAGGCGGCGGAAGTCCTCGTGGTCCTGGGTGAGCTCGAACATCGGTGCCCTTTCGTCACGGCGTCGTCACGGCCTCGGCACGGCGTGATGGTTGACGTTCACGTCAACGTAAAGCAAGGATGGGGCCCGTGACAAGACGGGACCGGGCCGCCGACGGCGCGTCCGCCCTGCCCGCACGGGCGTCGACGGCCACGACGCGCACCGAGTGGACGATCGGCGAGGTCGCGGACGAGTTCGGGGTCACCCACCGCACGGTGCGGCACTACGAGGAGCTCGGCCTGGTCACCCCCGAGCGGCGCGGCACCAAGCGGATCTACCACCGCCGCGACCGCACCCGGCTGGCCCTGGTGCTGCGCGGCCGGCGACTCGGCTTCCCGCTCGAGGAGATCCGCACCATCATCGACCTGTATGACGAGCCGCCCGGTGAGGCGGGCCAGCTCACCTACCTGCTCGGCCAGATCGGTGACCGGCGGGCGGAACTGGAGCGCCGGCGGCAGGACATCGAGGACTCCCTCGCCGAACTGGACGAACTCGAGCGGCGGTGCCGCGGGGACCTCCACCAGTTGACCGGCGGCACCCCGTAGGGTGTGACCGGGCCCTGCCCACCACGGACCAACCAATGCGTCGGCCGCGTAGGGCGGCCAGCCTCCAGGAGGGGAAACATGTCCGATCAGCAGCAGCCGAGCTCTGGCTCCAACCCGCCCCAGGGTGGGGCGTCCTACGGTCAGTCACAGAGCCAGCCGCCGTCCTACGGCGGCGGCCAGGGTCAGCCACCCAGCTACGGCGGCGGCCAGGGTCAGCC
>CAYRLV010000416.1:0-2168 GCA_964425155.1 uncultured Ornithinicoccus sp.
CGGACGGTGACGCTGGACCGCCTGCCGGCGTGGCTCTGCGACGTGGACCGGTGCGACGTGGACCGGGCGTGCGTCGGACCGGTGGAGGCGCGCCCCGGCACCCGAAGTCGCTGGCCCGCCCACAGCTGACGCGCGTCGGTCATCCCGTTGGCCTTGAGGATCGCCGCCTGCGAGACGTGCAGCCGCAGCGCGAGGCCGCTGACGGTGTCGCCGGGCCGCACCACCAGCGTGCGCACCGTGCGGGCCGGGCGCTTGGCGCGGTGGCGGGCCTTCGCCTGCTGCGCGCTGCGGTGCGCCCGGGGTTTGGCGCGGTGGTGCGCCGCCCGGCGCGGGGCGGCGGACGTGCGCGGCACCTCGATGCTGGTCCCGGACGTGATCAGCCGGGTCGACGGCAGGTGGTTGTGCCGCACCAGCACACCGGTCGTCGTCCGGTAGCGCAGCGCGATGCCGAGCAGGGTCTCGCCCGGCTGGATGACGTGCGTGCGCCAACCGTGGGGTGCCTCCCGGTCGCCTGCCGCCAGCTCGTGCAGGGCGGCCGGGTTGGCCGGGGGTGAGAAGTCCGCCATCGGGCTCATGGGATTGCGCAGTCCTTCCGGAGCGGTCGGGCCGGAGCGCGCGTGACAAACGTGTGTGACAGTCGGTGCCAGCGGGGCCGGCGGTGCTCCTGTGATGGATGTGACGTTTGGGTAACGTACACGACCCGCCCGCGTCGTGGGAGATTGCGCGTCCGGCTATCCGGCCTCGGGGGCGGGGAACACCCCGGCCGGGTCGTGCTCGGCACGCAGGGCGGCCAGTCGCTCCCAGGTCTCGGGCGACCAGGCCTCGCGCAGCGGATGGTCCGCGCTCCCCGGCCCGTGGAAGTTGACGTTCAGCCCGGGCACCCGCCAGCTGGCGAGCCGCTCAGTCAGCCGTGCGTATGCCGTCGACAGCACCTCCCGGTCGTGCTCACCGGAGGCGACCACGCTGAGCAGGACCCCGTCGGTGCGCCCGCCGACGGCGTTCGCTGCTTCGGGCGGACGGGCCAGCGCACCGCCGAAGGGGCGCACCTCGACCACCTGCCACGGGGCGTCGGCCTCGGGGCCGGCGGCGGCGACCACCTCGGTCGCGGCCTGCGGGTCCAGCCGGCCCAGCAGCATGCCGCGCTGCCAGCTCGGCCCGGGCGGCACCCCCGGCTGGGCGGTCAGCCACGTCGCCGGTTCCGTGCCACCCGAGTCGAGGGTCGCCGGGGGATGGTCCTGCACGAGCCGGTCCAGCGCGGCGCGACCGGCCTCCTCGTCGCCGGCGTGCACCAGGTCGACCTGCAGGAACCGGCGCCCGCGCAGGTGGGCGGGCAGCGCCGGCACGTCCGGGAAGCGGAACAGCCCCGCGACCGTGGTCGTCTCGTCGGGGAGACCCGACTGCCACGAGGCGTAGCCCGCCAGCGCGGCGGGCACGTCCGGCCGGGAGTAGGTGAGCGTGGCGGTGAACAGCGTCGGTGCACGGCCGAGCCGCAGGGTGAACGCCGTGACGACGGCCGGCACCAGCCGCCCGCCACGCAGCGCCCAGAACAGGTCCGGGTCGTGCTCGGCGTCGACGGTGCGCGCCCGGCCCTCGGCGTCCACGATCTGCATCCCGACCACGTGGTCGGCGCCGAACCCGTCGCGTCGTCCGAGCGGGCCCATGCCGCCCCCGAGGAGGTAGCCGGCCACGCCGACGCTGGCGACCGAGGCGAATCCCAACGGGATGAGCCCGTGCTCGGCGCACGCGGCCAGCAGATCTCCCCACAACACGCCGGCCCCGACCGTGGCGGTGCGCCGCTGCGGGTCGACCTCGATGCCGTCGAGTGCACCCGTGAGCAGCAGGACGCCGCCCTCGGTCAGCTGCGAGGGGCCGTGGCCGCTCGACTGCACCTGCACCTGCAGCCCGTGCCGCCGGGCGATGCCGACCGTGGTTGCCACATCGGCGGCGTCCGTGGCCCGCACCACCACCGCAGGATCGTGCTGCATCGCGTGGTTGTGGCCACGCACCGCGTCGGCGAACCCGTCGGTCGTCGGCGTCAGCACCGGGCCGTGGAGGGCGCTGGCCAACTCGCTGGTCGCCGAAGCGCTCGAGGTCATGGGCCACATTGCACACCGCACCGATCGAGCGAGTCCAACGACTTTCGCGGGGGCTCGCCATCGACCGGCCGG
>CAYRLV010000416.1:2268-3562 GCA_964425155.1 uncultured Ornithinicoccus sp.
GCTCGGCGCCCGCTCCCACTACGCTCGACATCTTGACCGCGCTCGCCCGCGTCGGGCCCCAACGGGAGGAGCCGCCCATGCCGACCCCGGAACGTCTGCGCGCCATGAACCGCTACCGCGCGAGCCTCACCTTCCAGCTGCGGTATGCGGTGCAGCACCCCGACCGCATCGCTCGCCACCTGCGCCGCGCGGGTCGTGACGCGCGACTGCGGCTCACCAGCCGCGACCACGTCGCCTACTACCGCGCGGTCATGCAGCACGACGTCACGCACAAGGACGCGCACGGCGCGGTCGGGAGCCCGAGCGAGGAGCAGTGGCTGCGGATCGGGCGGCGCCAGTTCCGCTACCTGCGCAAGCACGGGCTGCGGCGCGAGCACCGGGTGCTCGAGATCGGCTGCGGCAACCTGCGGGCCGGCTGGCGGCTGATCGACTTCCTCGAGCCGGGCCACTACCACGGCATCGACATCTCGCCGGACATCCTCATCGCCGCACAGGACGTCCTCGTCGACCGCGGCCTGCAGGACAAGCTGCCTCACCTGACCCCGGTGCGGGACCTGCGGTTCGCCTACCTGCCGGACGGCTACTTCGACGTCATCCACGCGCACAGCGTCTTCTCCCACTCGCCGGCCCCCGTGGTCGAGGAGTGCCTGGCGCACGTCGGTCGCATCCTGGCGCCGGAGGGGTTCTTCGACTTCACCTTCAACCGCACGGAGGCCCAGGAGCACCACGTGCTGTGGGAGGACTTCTACTACCGCACCGAGACCCTGGCGTCGCTCGCGGAGCGACACGGCCTCACCGCGGAACTGATGCAGGACTGGGAGCGCAGCAAGCACCGCCAGTCCAAGCTGCGGCTGCGTCATCGCCCCGGCTCCGGGGCGCACCCTGGGGGAGGGGCCACCCCGTCGGGCTGACCAGCCCGATCCCGACGGCCGCCCGTCCCGCGACCCTCCATCGCCCGTCCTTTGTCGGGACTTCTTGCCCGATATCGGGCAAGAACTTGCGTCTTGGCGCGCTTGAGGCGCAGGCTGCGGGAGTGCCCGACCCCGAGCTCGTCCGTCGCGTCGCCGACTCCACCGGGCTCAGCACGGCCGAGGCCGCTCGGGTGGTCGACGACGTGATCGCCTGGCACCGGGAGCCGGTGGCCGACTACGTGCGACGCCGGCACCGGCAGCTGAAGACCTACGGCCTGCGCAACGAGGCGATCTTCGCCCGGATCGCCGCCGAGCTGGACCAACGCACCGTGGCGGCTCCGCCGCTGTCGGAGCGTCAGCTGCGTCGGCTCGTCTACGGCTGA
>CAYRLV010000417.1:0-3541 GCA_964425155.1 uncultured Ornithinicoccus sp.
TGCGGGTCAGTCGCCTCGCGCGCGCCGGCGGGCTCGGTGGGCGGCGGCCTTGACCCTGCTCTGGCACCGGGTCGAGCAGAACCGCCGCCCGCCGTTGCGGGACTCGTCGACGAAGACCCGGTCGCAGTCGGGGGCGCCGCACACCCCGAGCCGCCCGGCGAGTTCGCTGCCGATCGCGATGGCCAGACCGGCCGCGATGCCGGCGGCCCAGCCGCGCCGGAAGCCGTCGTCCGGGCCGTGGAAGTGCAGCCGGAACCGGCCGTCCTCGTCCTCGTCCAGCTGTGGTCTCGGGCCGGTGGCGTCGATGAGCGCGTTGACGTCCCGCGCAGCCGCGCGCAGTTCGCCGCGCTCGACGGCCTCGAACACCGGCCGCACTCCGGCGGCGAGTTCGGCCATCGCGGCGGCGTCGGCCGCCGAGGGTCGGTGGTCGTAGCCGTCGGCGCGCACCGCCTCCTGCACGGCATCACGCAGCTCCGCGCCGCGGGGCACGGAGACCGGCCGGCCGCCGTCCATCCCGGGAGTGAGCCCGTTGGTGAGTCGTGTGGTCACGGTGAGCAGCCGCCATACGTGACTGTCGAACTCCACTTGACCAGTCACGCTCCTTCCGTCTAGAGTCCCCGCGTGCGTGACTGGCAAACTATCAGACACCAGTCATCGGTGCCGTTCCGCCGACCTCGGGCTGACTCGCTGCCGAGGGAGCTTTTCGTGCTGGTGATCGCCCGGTGCCTCAACCGGGTGGGGGCCTTCAGCATGGCCTTCCTGGGGGTTCACCTCGAGCAGGACCTCGGTGCCGCCCTCGGGGCGACCGGTGCGGTGCTGGCGGTGTTCGGCGTGTGCACCATCCCCTCGCGGCTGCTCGGCGGCGTGCTCGCCGGGCGACTCGGGGCGCGGCGCACCATGGTCGTGGGCCTGGCCGCGTGCGCTGTCGCCCAGCTGGTCATCGCCGGGGCGCCGAGCCTGTCGTGGGCGGTCGTCGGCGCGGTGCTGCTGGGGCTGGCCTACGAGATCATCGAGCCGCCCAGCCAGGCCCTGGTCGCCGATCTGGTGCCTCCGGCGCGGCTGCCGTCCGCCTACGCCCTGGTCTGGGGATCCCTTGCCGTGGCAGGCGTGCTCGCGGGCTTGCTCGCCGCGGCGACGACCGCCACCGTGGGCCTCCCCTGGCTCTTCGTCCTCGACGCCGCCACCTGCCTGGCGTGCGCCGCGCTGGTCGCCTGGCGGCTACCGGCCGACCAGCCGGGTATGACGTGCCGGTCACCTGAGCGTGCGCGTGCTCCGCGGCGTCCGTCGGTCCTGCTCGTGGCGGCCCGGGATCGGCGTCTGCTGCGGTGGACCGGGGTCGGCACCGGCTTCGCGTTGGTCTACATGGCGGTGGTCTTCGCGCTGCCGCTGACCGTGTCGCTGCGCGGCTGGCCCGACTGGGTGACCGGGCTCACGCTCGCGGTCGAGGCGCTGGTGGCTCTGGCGAGCCAGCCGTTGGTCTCCCGGCTCGGCCGGCGGACGGAGGCTCCGGAGGGGAGGCTGCGTGCCATGCGCCTGGGTGGCCTCCTGCTGGGAATCGGCTTGCTGGTGGCGGGAATCGGGAATCGGCCGGTGCTCCTCGTCACGGGTCTGGCGGTCGTGTCGGCCGGCGCCGTGCTGCTGCTCGCGAACCTGCAGGCAGGGGCGGCGGCGCTCGCTCCGGAAGGTGCCAGGGCGGCATACCTCGCGGTCTTCGGACTGTCCTGGGGCGTGGCCACGACCGTGTCACCGGTGCTGGTGACCGGACTGCTCCGGGTGGGTCCGCAGTGGCCGTGGCTGGTGGGTGCGGCGGGCGCGTGGCTGCTGGCGCTTCGGCTCGGCCGGGCGAGGGAGGGCGCGTCAGCCGTGTCGTCCTGACCGGTCGAGGCGGGGGGTGACGGCGGCGACCGGACCGCGCGGCTCTCGGGCCAGCAGACCCAGCACCCGGTCGCGTGGTGCCGCGCGGCGGTCGGCCAGCGCCACCCGCATCACCAGCGTGGCCGCCGACTTGATCAGCTGCGGCTGGACCAGCCGTCGGTAGCGGTAGCGCGCCAGCGCGTCGGCCGGCTCGTGGCGGGTGAGCAGCCCGCCGAGGCAGACGGCGTCGCGGATCGCCTCGCAGGCCCCTCGTCCGAGGTTGGGCGCCATCGCGTGTGCCGCGTCGCCGATCAGCACGGCCCGGCCGGAGACCACGTGGGTGAGCGGCCGGCTGATGCTGATGCCGTTGATCAGGGTCCGTGCGGGCTCGGCCAGGCTGAGCACCTCGCGCACCTGGTCGGGGTAGGCGGCGTAGCGCTCGCGAGCGTGCGCGAGCGCCGCCTCGGTGTCGGGGAACCGGCGCTCGGGGATGGTCGCGAACCAGTTGGTCTCGCTCCCCGGGTTGGGGGTGGCGCCGAACTGGTCGCCGCGGCCCCACCACTCCTGGAGTCCGGACAGGCCCAGGTCCCGCGGCACCACGCCGCGCAACACCGTCACCGGCGCCGAACGCGCCACACTGCGGGCGCCCCAGAGGTGCCGGCGAACCACGCTGTGCACGCCGTCGGCTCCGACGACCACGTCGCCGTCGAGGCGGCCGGGGTCGGTGACGCGGTGTGGCTCGAACGTCGTGGTGGAGGGGACCCGGTCGCGCAGCAGCCGCCGCAGGGTCGGCCGGGTGACCATCCAGATCTCGACACCGGACACGTCCTGCAGGAGGCCGCCACGGCGGTTGCGCACCTGGGCGTGGTCGAGGCGCAGACCGTGGTGGCGCACCTGCTCGGCCACGCCGATCCGGTCCAGGGCCCTCATCGCGGCCGGCCACATGCCGAACGCGGTGCCGACCACGCCCTCGTCGGGGCGGTCGTCGTGCAGTCGGATCTGCCAGCTGGGACGGTCGATCGCGGCGGCGAGTGCCAGCCCCGCCACCCCGGATCCGACGATGTCGATCGTGGGCATGCGGCCACCATACAACATTTGTTGTTAGGGTGGCGTCGTGACGAGCAGACGTGACCACCTCGCCGCTGCCGCCCTGGAGGTGGTGGCGCGGGACGGCCTGAAGGGCCTCACCCATCGCGCGGTGGACCGGCACGCGGGGTTGCCGCTCGGCAGTGCGGCCAACGTCTTTCCCCGGCGAGTCGACCTGGTGGGCGGGATGATCGACGAGTTCGAGCGTCGCGACCTCGCGCTGTGGGAGTCCGTGGGATCCGAGCAGCCACCGCGGACTCGCGCCGAGCTGGCCGAGCGGCTGGCGGCCTTCGCGGTGGCCTCGGTGGGTCCGGATCTCGTCGCGCTCACCCGTGCGCGGCTGTCGCTCAGCCTGTCGCACCCCGACCAGCTGCGCGGCGCCCATGGCCGGCTGCTGGAGGCCCTGCGCGCGGCGATGACGCGTCTCGGCGTCGACGAGCCCGGTCGCCGGGCGGCTCGCGTGGCCGCTCAGCTCGACGGGACGATGCTGCACACGGTCACCGTGGCGGACGACTCCCCGGACGCTGCCGCCCTGGCCCAGGCCGTGGCTGCCCTGCTGTCCTGATCGGCTGGTGCGAGAGCCACCTGTCCGCACCGGCCC
>CAYRLV010000418.1:0-3526 GCA_964425155.1 uncultured Ornithinicoccus sp.
GCGGCTCGTCCATGAGGAAGACCTGGGGCTGGCGCACGATCGCGCGGCCCATCGCGACGCGCTGGCGCTGACCGCCGGAGAGGGCCTTCGGCTTGCGGTCGAGGTACTGCTCGAGGTCGAGGATCTTGGCGGCCTCCTCGACCCGGCTGCGGATCTCGCTCTTGGGCTTGCCGGCGATCTTGAGCGCGAATCCCATGTTGTCGGCGACGCTCATGTGCGGGTAGAGCGCGTAGTTCTGGAAGACCATCGCGACGTCGCGGTCCTTCGGCGACAGGTCGGTGACGTCGCGCTCGCCGATCAGGATGCGGCCGTCGTTGACCTCCTCCAGACCGGCGAGCATGCGCAGGCTGGTGGACTTGCCACAGCCGGACGGGCCGACGAGGACGAGGAACTCGCCGTCCTCGATGTCGATGTTGAGCTTGTCGACGGCCGGGGTGTCCGACCCCGGGTAGACGCGAGTGGCTTCGTCGAACGTGACAGTGGCCATGGCAGATCAAACCTTCCTTCACCGGCAGGAACGTGCCGGACGATCCGTTGTAAAGGGTGGTGCCGCGCGCGGCTGCACGCAGTCGGTGTCAGCATCTTTGCTCATCACGGCCGCTCGCGCCAGAGTGCCGACCGGATCCACGGGCGGGATCACGGCTGCTGAGCACCGTGATCGCGCCGACACCGAGGTGTTATCCAATAGTTGCCCCGGGTGGGGTTTTGCCCTCCTCGGCGCGGGCAGGATGGGGTGGTGCCGTGGGCGGGGACCCGCGACACCACGGTTTCTGCCCGGTCCGAGGAGCACCCCGATGTCGCGACGCGTCGTTCGGCGTGGACGTGTTGCTGCGTGCCTCCTGGCCCTGCTGGTGCCCCTGGCGCCGCTGACCGGCTGCACCGGCTCGGGCGACAGCTCCGGCTCGGGGAGCCAGCACGAGGACATGGCGGCGGCACCGGGTGCGGGCATCGACCGCATGCCGCGGTCGCCCGCACCGGTCACGAGCCCGCCCAGGTCCGACCTGGTCATCTGGGCACCTCCCGACATCGCGCCGGCGCTGCGACCGCTCACCAAGAAGTGCGGCACCGTGAGCGGTCACTCGGTGCGCGTCGAGTCGGTCTCGGACGTGCGCTCCGCCCTCGAGGACGTCACGGGTGACGAGGCCGGGCCGGACGTCTTCCTGGGCCCGCACACCTGGCTCGGGGAGCTCGAGCAGCAGCACGCGGTCAGCCCGGTCTCGATCTCCGCCGACCAGCAGGACCGCCTCGCGCCCAAGGCCCTGGCCGCCGCGCGGTACCAGGGACGGCTGTGGGGAGTCCCGTATGCCGTGGCGAACCTCGCGCTGGTGCGGAACACCCACCTGGCCCCGAAGCCACCCGAGACGTTCGCCTCCTTGGTGGCCACCGGGAAGCAGCTCAAGCGGGAGGGTGCGGTCGACCGCATCCTGCTGCAGACCGTGGGCAGCACCGGTGACGTGTACTCGGGCTACCCCTACCTGAGCGCCTACGGCGGCGGCATCTTCGGCAAGACCCCGAACGGCGAGTACTCCCCGGAGCGGTTGATCATCGACAGCGACGCCTCGGTGCGGGGCGCCCGGCAACTGGCGCAGCTGGCCCGCGAGGGAGTGGTCAAGGCCGATGTGGACAACACGAACGCGGTCCCGCTCTTCGGGGACGGCCGGGCGCCCTACCTGATCACCGGGGCCTGGTCGATGCGCGTCATCAAGGACTCCGGGATCCCCTACGCCATCTCGCCGCTGCCCAGCCTGCCGGATGGTGGGCAGCCGAGACCGCTGCTGGACGTCGACCTGTTCTACGTCTCGGCCACCGCGGCGAGTCCCCAGCTGGCCAAGGAGTTCGTGCGGGACTGTGCCACCCGGCAGGACGTCCAGGTGCGGCTGGCGCGGGCGAGCGGTCTGCCGCCCGCGCTGACGGCCGCCTACCACACCGTGGCCGCCGAGGACCCGGACTACGCGGCGTGGTTCACCGCGGGTCAGGACGGCGACCCGGTGCCCGCGCTGCCGCAGATGCGGGCCGTCTGGGGCCCGCTCGGCCAGGCCTTCGCGGACATCGTGGCCGGACAGGACCCGGACAAGCGGCTGCACGCGGCCGCACGCGAGATCGCCTCGGACCTCTGACTCCTCGCTGCCGTCGTCGCTACGGCGAACCCGTGCCCGCCCGCAGGGTCACGAACCGCTCCAGCACGCCCACGACCGAGGCGATGTCGGGCACCCGGAAGCGTGCGGCCGTGTCACCCTCGCCGACCTTGACCGTGACGTCACCCGCATCGGGCGCCAGGACGGCGAAGGCCCGCTCATCGGTGACGTCGTCGCCCAGGTAGGCCGTCGCCTCCGCGCCCCGCGCCGCGGCCAGGGCGAGCAGCGCCGCGCCCTTGCTCGCCTCGACGACGGACAGCTCCACCACGTCCTTGCCCGCCAGCACGTCCACCCCCGTATGCCGGGTGGCCACCTCGCGCGCGGCCGCGAGGGCCGGGGCGGCGACCGCCTCGGGCAGTCCGCGCGTGTGCAGGGCGACGGCCGTGACCTTGTGCTCGATCCGGGCCGGCCGGTGGTCTCGGGCGACCGCTTCCAGGTCGGCGGTCACGCGCGCGAGGGCCGTGGCGCGCTCCGCGGTCAGCGGACCGGCGCCTCCCCGGACCTCCGCGCCGTGGCTGCCGATCAGCACGACCGGCTCGTCCTCGTGCAGGCCGGTGACGCGTTCCAACGTGGCCAGGTCGCGCCCGGAGACCACGGCCGCCGTGACGCCCGGCAGGCCGGCCGCCCGGCGGACCGCCTCCAGCGACCCCGGCACCGCCCGCGCCGTCGTCGGGTCGGTGACGAACGGGGCCAGGGTGCCGTCGAAGTCGACCGCCAGCAGCACTCGCGGCACCCGCGCGAACTCGGCCAGCGCCCGGTCGAGCGGACCGGCCGGAGGGGTCACCGGCGAGATCTCCGGGACTGGTCCGGCTTGTCCGGTGCCAGGGCGAGTGCCTCGAGGTAACGCTGCGCCCACCGCTGCACGTCATGGTCGGCCACCCGCTTGCGCAGGCCGCGCATGCGGCGCCGCTTGTCGTCCTCGGACGCCTCGACGGCTCGCATGATGGTCTGCTTGAGGCCCTCGATGTCGTGCGGGTTGCAGATGAACGCCTGGTGCAGCTCGCGGGCCGCCCCGGTGAACTCGCTGAGCACGAGGGCTCCGCCGAGGTCGTGCCGACAGGTGACGTACTCCTTCGCGACGAGGTTCATCCCGTCGCGCAGCGGCGTGACGAGCATGACGTCCGCGGCGAGGAACAGCGCCGCCATCTCGGAGCGAGGGTAGGAGTGGTGCAGGTACTGCACCGCGACCGAGCCGATCGGGGAGTACTCGCCGTTGATCCGGCCGACCGTGCCCTCCACCTGGCTGCGCAACTCGCGGTAGGCGGTCACCCGCTCGCGGCTCGGGGTCGCGACCTGCAGCAGCGCGGCGTCCGGGGGCGACAGGACCCCGTCCCGGAGCAGCTCCTCGTAGGCCTTGAGCCGGTGCCGGATGCCCTTGGTGTAGTCGAGCC
>CAYRLV010000419.1:0-3520 GCA_964425155.1 uncultured Ornithinicoccus sp.
AGCGGCAGGCGACGCGCACGGCATACGAGCATGACTGGCGCCAGCCGCACCCACCCCTCCGCATGATCTCGGACGGCACGGGTACCGCCTCTCATGGCGAGAGGAGGCCCCATGGCCAACGAGGCGGCCGAGCAGACGGGCGGATTCGTCCGCGGGATGCGGGAGAGCGGCAACGGGTTGCTGCTGCGGATCTGCGTCATCGCCGCCATCGGCGGGCTGCTGTTCGGCTACGACACCGGAGTCATTTCGGGAGCCTTGCTCTACATCAAGGACGACCTGCACGCCGGCGAACTGGCGCAGGAGTGGATCGTCTCGTCGCTGCTGGTGGGAGCCTGCGTCGGGGCGGTGGCCTCGGGCTACCTGGCGGACGCGATCAGCCGCAAGTGGACCAAGGTGATCTCCGGATGCGTCTACGTGGTCGGGGCGTTGGGCTGCGCGTTTGCGGTGAACGTCCCGATGCTGATCGGTGCCCGCGTCGTGCTCGGCCTGTCCGTGGGGACGGCCTCGTTCGTGGCGCCGCTCTACATCTCCGAGGTCTCCCCGCCACGCGTGCGGGGAGGGCTGGTTTCGTTCAACCAGCTCGCAGTGACGTGCGGAATCCTGTTGTCCTACTTGGTGAACTTCGCCTTCAAGGACGTCGACCACAACTGGCGGTGGATGCTTGGCGTCGCGGTGATTCCTGGCGCGGTGCTGGCCGTCGGCATGCTGACCGTGCCGCAGACACCACGGTGGCTGATGACCAAAGGACGGGAGGGCGAAGCCCGCTCGGTCCTGGAGCGGCTGCGGTCGGACGACCCGAACGCGGACATCGAGCAGGAGATCGAGGACATCAAGGAAGCCAACCGCACCGAGGACGCGACGAAGCTCTCCGACCTGGTCCACGCCAAGATCCGGCCGTTGCTGTGGATCGGGATCGGCCTGGCGGTGTTTCAGCAGTTCGTCGGGATCAACACCGTCATCTACTACGCGCCGACGATCCTCGCCGACACCGGGCTCACCAAGAGCAGTTCGGTCACCCAGACCGTCTTCGTCGGCATCACCAACGTCGTGTTCACCGTCATCGCGGTGCTCCTGCTCGACAAGGTGGGTCGCCGCCGGCTCCTGCTCACCGGGACGGTGGTGCTCACCCTGGCCCTCGTCCTGCTCGGGGTCTACTTCACGTCCGACAGCCTCCAGCAGAACGCGCCCTACCTCGCGCTGGTGGCGCTGTTGCTCTACATCGCGGCCTTCGCCATCGGGCTCGGCCCCGTCTTCTGGCTGATGATCTCCGAGATCTTCCCGGTCGGCGTCCGCAGCAAGGCGATGTCGGTGTCCACCGTCGCCAACTGGGGCGCCAACCTGCTCGTCGCCTCGACCTTCCTCACGTTGGGCTCGGCGATCACCCGGCAAGGGACGTTCTACCTGTATGCGGTGCTGGGAGTCCTCGCGGTCGTGTTCTTCGCCGCCCGAGTGCCCGAAACTCGGGGTCGCAGCCTCGAGGAGATCCAGCGCGACCTCACGGGTGCCGGTGACGCCCGCCGTTGACGCGGCCCGACGAGTTTGGCTTGCAACCTGTACCCAGGTCCGGGTTTACCGTGAGGACATGGAGACCCTGCTCACCACCGAGGCGTGCACGATGCCCACCGCCGACCGTCCGCTTCGGCTCGCCGAGTTCGACACGCTGTTCGCCACGGCCGTGAGCCGAGTTGAGCACCGCGGCAACCGTGTACGACTCCACCTGACGGGAGGACCGGGGCTCGGCGATCGAGTACGGGACCTGGCAGCGCGGGAGTCAGCGTGCTGTTCGTTCTTCTCCTTCGCCGTCGACGGCACCGATGCAGACCTCACGCTGGACATCGCGGTGCCCGCCGCCCGGGTGGAGATCCTCGACGGCCTGGTCGCCCGTGCCGACCGCGTTCGACGGCGACAGCGATGAGCCTGCGAGCCACCGAGGTCGCCCAGGCGGCCGGGGTGCATCGGGAGACGCTGCGCTACTACGAGCGGCGTGGTCTGCTGGACCCGCCCCGACGAAGCCCGGGCGGGCACCGGCTGTATGACGAGCGAACCGTGCAAACAGTGCGCGTCATCAAGGCCGCGCAGCGCCTCGGCTTCACTCTCCGGGAAGTGACCGAGCTGATCGAGTCCGGCCGCCGGCGGGGCCGCGACCTGGGACTTCAGGAACGCGCTCGAGCCAAGCTGGTCGAGGTCGACGCAAGGATCGCCGACCTGACCGTGATCCGAGACAACCTCACCGCGGCCATCGACGCGGGTTGCGACGACCTGCACGAGTGCGCGAGCAGCGACTGCTGTCCCCTGCCGTTCGCCGAGATCGCCACCTGACCCGCGCCCCTGCTAGGGAACCGGTTTCTGCCCTCGGGTGCACACGATCTCGTAGAACCACGAGCGAAACCGCGGGTCCAGCATCATCCGGTCGAACCGGTCGAGTTGCACCACGGAAGCCCCGGCGTCCAAGAGAGCCGGCTGGACGTGTCGGCACACGTGACGCCAGAGGAGGCAACCGGACTCGCCGCCGACCGCCGTCTCGCGGTGCTGGAGGCCCCCGATGTTGGTCAATCCCGCGGCCACCATCCGCTGGTCGACCTGACGCGCCCACGCCCAGGAGAAGCCGCCTGCGGGCAGCACGCGATCCATGGCCTGGTGCTGAAGGTGGTAGAACAGCTCGGCATCGCCGGGGGCGGGTGCGGCAAGGACCTGCGGACGACGCGGACTGATCTCCCCGAGCACCAGCCAGCCGCCGGGTGCCAGCGCATCGACGAGCTGGTCGAAGACCTCCCCTCGACGGGGCAGCCGGCCGAGGAGCCGGGCATGGATCAGGTCGAACGGGCCATCCACCGGCACTTCCTGGTCCAGCACGAGCCGGTGAGCCTCCACGCCGGGCGAGCCTCGCAAGTGGTCAGATCCCTCGAGATCGAGCGCCGCGACGCGACCGCTCGGTCCGACCCGTTCCGCCATCCACCGGGCGAGGTGATCACCGCCGCCCAGGTCGAGGCACCGGTCACCCACCCGCGGCCTGATCGCTTCCAGACAAGCGACCGTCGGCTCGTCGAACACGTCCTCGAGGTGGTGCGCATGGTCCTCACCGGGCTCGACACCCACCCCATCCAGGTGGTCGGTCATCGACGTCGTCATCGCGTCCCCCAGCAGTCGGCGGTCGCCCGCGCCTGCCGTCCGGCCCGGGCCACGCCGGGACTCGCCCGACGTGAGATCCACCTTGTCGCGCGCCGCTGTCAGACCGCTGCCATCCGCCCCGGGCGCCGGTCCGCACGCGCGTCCAGCCGACCACGTCGCCCACACAGCACGACTCCCGGGTATGCCGGTCGGTCACCGGCACACCCGGGAGTCACCCGGTCAGTGGCGGCCCCGTCGCCGCCCGACGTCGCTCAGCCGATCGCCGTGAGCACCCGGTCGAGAGCGGCGACCGCCTTGCCGAGCTCCTCGGCCGTGACGGCCAGTGAGGGACGGAAGCGGACCGACCGCTCGCCGCAGCCGAGCGCGAGGACCTTCTCGTCGTCATACATCC
>CAYRLV010000420.1:0-3520 GCA_964425155.1 uncultured Ornithinicoccus sp.
CTCGAGTATTCGACCCACTCGCTGCCGTCGATGATCTTCCCGGCGGAGTCGACGATGTAGGATGCCGTCGCCTTCGTCTTAATCTTGAAGCGATCATCGTTGTCGAACCAGGACGGGCGGGTCGCCGACGTCGGACGATCGGTGTACTTCTGCGCGAACCCGATCCACGTGCCGATGCTGTTGCCGTCCGGATGGCTGATGGGGTCCGTCCCGGCACCCGCCACCTGGCTCCGCCACGCGCTCGCAGCGCTCTGTATGCTCGAGCCGACGCAGTTCGTCTTCACCGTGCTGCTGCACGTCGCCGCGCTGGCGATGGCGGTCGACTTCGACAGCCCCCAGTCGTAGAGTTCCTGACGGTTCGAGAGGAAGCCGGCGAGCCACGACGATGGGGTGGCCGTATCGATGTCCTGGTCCTCGTCGAACTGAGCGACGGCCTCGACCGACTGTTCCTTGTACGTGCCCGTGATCGGGACGAACGCCACCGCGTCGACGGCGATGTCCTGATCACCAGAGCCGTCGCTCGTGATTGACGAGAGCCGGACCTCCGGGTAGCCGTTGAACATGAAGGCTCCGAGCGAGAACCAGCGGTTGCCCGAGCTGGGCTGGACCACGGTGCGCTTCCGGTCGCCCTGGGCGGTCTTCACCACGTAGGTCGCCTGGCGCGTGTGGGCCCCGTGGTCCGGCAGCGCGACGAGGACCTGCATCGGCCCGTTGTGGGTTGCGCTCATCTTCCACGACGCCGTGAAGCTAACCGGCCCGCTCGAGCGGGTGTGGGTGAACCAGAAGTGTCCGCCGAAACCGCCACCGATCTGGTGGGTATCGATCTTGCCCGGGTAGGTACCCTGAGCATCGGTCGGAAAGGTCAGGGAGAATGTGCCGGCGTTGGTCCACGTCCTGGCACAGTTCGGTCTGATCGAGGGGGTGCCGTCCGGGACGTCGTCGATGATCTTTGCGCCGCTTGGCAGACCGCTCGTCGTACAGAGCGGCGCGTACGACGTCGCGTCCTCCTGGTATGCGTAGCCAGGGCTGAACCGAAGGAGTTCGTTGCCGCAGCTGTAAGAGCAGTCGGCCTTCCAGGTGCTCGGCTGGTTGTACCAGCACTTGAGGTCATACTGCCCGGAGGCGTTCTTGTGCGCGCATGGGCCGGCAGGCTCGCCTAGGACCTCGGGCGCGTTGGGGGTGTACTCGCCGTCCGGGACGCAAGAGTTTGTGTTGTCGCAGAACTGGTTGACCGGTGGCTTGACTTCGGCCCGGTTGATCGGTCCAGTCTCCGAGGTGCCGTTCCACCAGGCGGCACGGTATCCGGCGACGAGCGTTCCGGGAGACTCGAGAACCTCAACCGGGTGGCCGGCCCAGCCCATGACTTTCTCCGGGTAAGGCCAGTCCTGCGGGTGCGCCGCATCAGCGTACGTAAGGTCAAGGAATGGGGCGCGGTTCGCCGGGTAACGGGGGTTCACCGGATTGTTCAGCCACCCGAGGCCCCACGCGCCGCCGTTCGAGGAGGCCAACGACTGTGGGTGGAAGCCCGAGTTGTAGGCCCACGCCGCGTAGAACCAGTTCTCAATCTTTGTCGGATCACCGTTGTTGAGCGTCATCCCTGCGCCGCGGGTCTGGTTCCACTTGTCCTGGAGGACGCGCAGCCCAGCGGCGACGTTGGCCGCGAAGTCGAGGGCGACGGCCCGCTGCGTTTGGTAGTTCATGGCCGTCTCGCCCGGGCGCTCCTTACCTGCGAGCCGCATCCCGTCGGTCACCTGGGCGACCCCGTAGCCACAGTCCGCGTCGGCCCAGTTGATCGTCCAGTCGTTGGCAGCGTCGCCGTCGTAGTAGTCGATCCCGTAGTAGTTGCCGATGATCGGGTTCGCCGTGACGCCGGGCACGGCGAAGCGCGCGGCCTGCCAGAGGTTCGACTCCTGGGCGAGGATGCCGAGGTAGACCTGCGATGGGACGTAGCCGCCGCCGATCAGAGTGCGCGGTGGGAACAGTCCTTGCGGGGTGTACGCTGGCATGCCCAGGTTCTTCCAGTTCGACGGCCGTGAGACTGTGAGGACGTTCCGAACGGCTTGGTTCACCGCCCACTCGACCTGTCGGGGCTTGGGTTGCATAGCTTGGTTACGTGGGTCATTGCGAGGGATGGCGCAGTAACGCTCGGACTCGGCGAGTTCAGTCGGCGAGCCTGCGAGCAGGGAGTGCGTCCGGGGCGTGGCGACGCTCTTCCTGCCGGCAGCGGTGCGCGGGTCCGTGCCGTCGTTCGTTTCCGGGGTCGTCGGCTCGGCCGCGAAGGTAAGCGACGCGCCGCTGTCGACCAGCCGTGCGGGGATGGCGACGGGCGTGTCGACCCCTGCCGGCCCGGTCGCTGGGCCGAGGGTGCGGCTCAGCGGGGTCTCAATGACGAGGCCGCCGGTCGTGGATACCCGGGCGTCGACGTCGGCGTCGACGATGCGCAGCCCCGCCGGGAGGCCTCGGGTAGCGGTCGCGTCGCCAAGGATTGTGACGGGACCGTGGGTCGAGCGAGCGAGCCCGAGCGAGGTGAGTGGCCCGCGGGCAAGGGCGGTAAGCCGGGCGGTCCGGCCGGAGGCGATTTGGGAGCGGGTGAGTCGTCGCACCTCAGCTTGGTCGGTGCCACGACGCTCGAGATACGTCACCGAGCCGTCCTGGCCGAGGGTGAGGTCGTACGCCACCCCTGTTGTTGGTGTGAGGACGCGGCGAGCGCCCTTGCGGTCGACCGTGACCAGCGCACCCGAGTCTGCCGCGACGATGCCCTCAGGTGTCGGGAGCGCGGACGTGAGCTGGCCTGGCACCTCGACGGGCGCTGCGACTCGGTGGCTCGAGGCGTCGACGGCGAAAACGCGGGTGGCGTCGTAATTCTCGCCGCCCTCCTGGGTCACGAGCACGGTGTCGTCTGCCCCGCAGGACGGGGTGAAGTAGGCAAGGCTGCTGCGCACCGGCAACTTGGAGACCTCACCGGTCCTCAGATCGACGGTCGCGACGAATGCCCCCCGCTCGGCGAGTTCGTGCTCATTCGTGAAGGTGCGCGGGGCGTAGGCGACGGCCAAGGTGCGGCCGTCGCCGGCAAGGCAGGCGTTGCCGATCCACAGGTCCGCGTCGATGCCAGGCTCGGACAGAGTCGTCGCAGTCCGCCACTCGTAGCCCTCATTGGAGTCTGCGACAAGGACATGAAGGCCAGATGCATCCCCGGTCGTCGTCCAGGCGCGATCGATGGATGTCTCCCAGCCGTCGCCGAGGAGGCGGTCTCGGTCGCCGACCGGCACAGCGGCGATCCCTTTCGCGGGGGCCTTCGGACGTTCCGCGGTCCCCGGACCCCTCCTTGTTGCGGCACCGCCATCGGATCCGACTTGGCGCACGGCCGAGGTCTTCGGTGCCGAGAGCCAATCGCCGAAGGGCATGGGCCGTTCTGCCGCGCCGGAGGTCGTCGTGACCATACCGACCAGGACAGCCAGGGCGACCAGGACGCCGACGGCGCGGCGTGCCGTAGTAGGACTCATGCGACAAACCCTCCGGT
>CAYRLV010000421.1:0-3520 GCA_964425155.1 uncultured Ornithinicoccus sp.
CCACTTCATGGAGGAGGCCGAGCGGCTCTGCGACCGGGTCGTGGTGATCGACAACAGCGACGGCGGGGGAGGCCGGGTCGTCGCCAGCGGCACGCCCGCCGACCTCGCCGAGGCCGCGCGCGAGGACCAGGTCATCACCTTCGTCCCGTCCGGCGACCTCGACCTCGACCTGCTGCGCGATCTGGCCGGCGTGCAGGACGTCGAACGTCGAGGCCCCCGGGTCGTGGTCACCGGCGACGAGCACGCGCTCGTCTCGGTCACCACCGCGCTCGCCGCGGCCGGCCTGGTCGCACGCCAGCTGCGCGTCCAGCAGGCCACGCTCGACGACGCGTTCCTCCGCATCACCCACCACGACGACACCCGCGACAAGGCGGTGCACTGACATGACCTCCACCACCCTCGACCCGACTCCGGCGCGCTCCGTCGCCACCTCACCCTGGCGAGCGATGCTGCGCACCGAGGCCCGGCTGATGGTCCGCGAGCCGGGCGCGCTGTTCTGGGTGCTGATCTTCCCCACCGCGCTCGTGGCGATCATCGGCGCCGTCCCGTCCTTCCGGGAGCACCAGGCCGACCTCGGCGGCCTGCGCGTCGTCGACCTCTACGTCCCCGTCTCGATGCTCCTGTCGGCGATCCTCGCCTCGGTGCAGGTCATGCCCGGCATCCTGGTCGCCTACCGCGAACGCGGCGTGCTGCGCCGGTTGGCCGTCACGCCCGCGCGACCGGTGAGCCTGCTGACCGTGCAGCTCGCCCTGCACGTGGCGTGCTGCGTCGCCGGTGCCGTCCTGGTCATGGTGGTCGCGCGGCTCGCCTACGGCGTCTCCGTGCCGCACCAGCTCGGCGGCTTCGTCCTCGCCTACCTGCTGGCGCTGGTGGCCACCATGGCGGTCGGTGCGACCATCACCGCCCTGGTCCCGAGCTCCAGGGCGGCCCAGGCGATCGGCACGGTCGTCGTCTTCCCGATGATGTTCACCGCCGGGGTCTGGCTGCCGGTCAACAGCATGCCCGACGTGCTGCGCAGGATCGTGGAGGCCACCCCCATGGGCGCCGGTGCGCAGGCGATGAACGACGCGCTGGCCGGCGAATTTCCGGGCTGGCTCCACCTCGGAGTCATGGCAGCATGGAGCGTGGTGCTGGTCACGGTGGCCGCCCGCTACTTCCGCTGGGAGTGAGGTGCGGATGAGTGCGCAGAGGGGTGACCTGGTGACCCGCAGCCGCGACCGGCTCCTCGCCGCGATCGACGGCGACGGCAACCACCGGATGCACCTGGCCGACCTGTTCGCCTATCTGCTGCTGGCGGTGTCGGCACTCATCGCCTACTTCAGCCAGGACCTGTATGACGGTGCGTGGCAGACCCGTCCGGTGATGCTGGCCACCACGGGGGTCACCGTCGGCTGGATCTGGTGGTGGACCACCGCCCACCGGGCGTGGCGCTCCGACGCCCGCCGGATGCGGGTCTACTACGCGGGCCGCACGGTGCTCGCCCTCGCGCTCTCGGTGATCAACCCGTTCTACGCCATCTTCGGCTGGATCGGCTTCCTCGACCTGGACGTCTTCCGGGCGCGAGGGCGGCGGATCGCCGTGGTCGCGACCGCGTTCATCCTGGCGGGCGCGCAGTCCGGCGGGCTGCCGCCGCAGAGCGTCGCCCAGGGCGTGCTGGTCGTGCTGCTCCTCGGCATCAACGCGGGTCTGGCCGCGGCGATGCTGCGCATCCACGAGCGGATGCAGAGCCTGAGCGTCCAACGGGCCGCGACGATCGCCCAGCTGGAGGAGAGCAACGCCCGGCTGGCCGACGCGCTCGCCGAGAACGCCGCCCTCCAGCGGCAGCTGCTCGTGCAGGCCCGCGAGGCGGGCGTCCTCGACGAGCGGCAACGCCTGGCGCGCGAGATCCACGACACGATCGCCCAGGGTCTGGCCGGCGTCATCACCCAGCTGCAGGCGGCGGAGCAGAGCCTCGACCCGGTCCGCGCCCGCGACCACCGCGAACGCGCGGCCGACCTGGCGCGGGCCAGCCTGGAGGAGGCCCGCAGGTCGGTGCGCGACCTGGCCCCGCGCGAGCTGGAGCAGGACGCGCTGCCCACGGCGCTCTCCCGCCTCGTGGCCGGGTGGTCCGAGGCCAGCGGGGTCCACGCCGAGCTGGAGCTGGTCGGTGCCTGGCGACCCCTGCACGACGAGGTCGAGTCGGCCCTGCTGCGGGTCGCGCAGGAGTCGCTCACCAACGTGGCGCGGCACGCGGGCGCGACGCGCACCGTCGTCACGCTGTCCACGATGGACGAGGTCGTGGCCCTGGACGTCCGCGACGACGGGCGCGGCTTCGCGCCGGAGGAGCCCGTCACCGGCACGGCCGGCGGGTTCGGCATCGTGGGGATGCGGCACCGCGCCCAACGTCTCGCGGGTGAGCTCGCCGTGGAGTCGGCGCCGGGGGAGGGCGCCGCCGTGTCCGTCCGACTGCCGGCGCTGGCACCGGTGGAGGGGAGCGGACCGCAGGGTGGTGCCCGGCCCCCCATACCGCCGGCCGGTGAGCGGGTGCAGTCGTGAGCGCCGCGACGCCCGACGCCATCCGGGTCGTCGTCGTCGACGACCACCCGGTGGTGCGGGACGGGCTGCGCGGGATGCTCGACCGGCAACCCGACGTGCAGGTGGTCGGCGAGGCGGACGGGGGCCGGGCGGCGGTCGCGGTCGTCCTGCGCACCGACCCCGACGTCGTGCTGATGGACCTGCGGATGCCGGGCGGGTCCGGGGTCGAGGCCATCCGGGAGATCGTCCGGCTCGGCGTCGACACCCGGGTGCTGGTGCTCACGACCTACGACTCCGACCGCGACACCACGGCCGCGCTCGAGGCGGGCGCCGCGGGCTACCTGCTCAAGGACGCCCCGCCCGAGCGGCTGCACGACGCCGTCCGGCGCACGGCGGCGGGGGAGGCGGTGCTGTCGCCGGCGGTCGCCTCGGCGCTCGTCTCGCGGGTGCGGGCCCCCGACCAGGAGGCCCTGTCCGAGCGGGAGCACCAGGTGCTCGAGCTGGTCGCGCGCGGCACCCCGAACCGGGACATCGCCACCGCCCTGTTCATCAGCGAGGCGACGGTGAAGACCCACCTGGTGCACGTCTACGCCAAGCTCGGCGTCCGGGACCGCGCGGCCGCGGTCGCGACCGCCTACACCCGCGGCCTGCTCGGCGGCTGACGGCGGATTTCCGGCCCGGGCGCGGGACCCCGTATGATGGGTCCACCACGGGTGTGACCCGTGGAATTCGCGTGCCTTCCCACCTGTGACGAGTTCCTCCGAACAGGGGCGCACCACGGCAGTCCGTATGCCGCGCGGCCACCGGCCGCGCGAACGTGCGGCGGGGTGCGTGCAGGCACCAGGCAGGTGGTCCGTGGTGTTCGGAACGAACACCCTCGGCTCACCGACGGAACTGACAACGACACAAGGAGAACACGGCATGGCCGTCGTCACCATGCGCCAGCTCCTCGAGAGCGGCGTCCACTTCGGGCACCAGACCCGTCGCTGGAACCCGAAGATGAAGC
>CAYRLV010000422.1:0-3504 GCA_964425155.1 uncultured Ornithinicoccus sp.
GGGGTGGGCGGCGGCGCGGAGCGGATTTCGGCCGGGAGGGCCTTCCGTGGCAGAATGACTCTTCGCGTCCGCCGGACCACGAGGCCCCTGCCACAGGGGGAGTGCTTTGCACGCGGCCCCGGCACGACGACGACTCACACGCAGCACGACCAACCCGTGGGTGACCTGTGGCACCGGCGAGAAAGCGACACCGTCATGCACCAGCTCGACGCCATCGACCAGGCGAGCCTTCGCTCCGACATCCCGGACTTCCGTCCCGGCGACACCCTCAAGGTCCACGTGAAGGTCATCGAGGGCACCCGGTCCCGCGTGCAGGTCTTCCAGGGCGTGGTCATCCGCCGGCACGGCCGCGGTGTCGGTGAGACGTTCACCGTCCGCAAGGTGAGCTTCGGCATCGGCGTGGAGCGCACCTTCCCCGTGCACACGCCGATCATCGACAAGATCGAGGTCGTCACCCGCGGTGACGTCCGCCGCGCCAAGCTGTACTACCTGCGTGACCTGCGGGGCAAGGCGGCCAAGATCAAGGAGAAGCGCGAGACCTCCTCGCGCTGAGGCGTCCGCCGCAGCTCCTCCGCGGCAGGGACGCTCCGCTCCATCGAGCCCCTCCGTCGTCGCTGCGGAGCGTCGTCGGCGTCGTGACGGCGGTCGGATCGCCTCCCGGGAGATAGTGTCGGGGTCTGATGACTCCCGACTCCGCGGTGACCGCACCCGCCGCCCGCCACGTGCCCGGCGGCCCGGACGGGACCCGCGGTCACCGGTCCCGGCTCCGGCGCGTCGGGATCCCTCTGCTGGTCGTGGCGGCGCTGCTCGTGGCGGGGCGGCTCTTCGTGGCCCAGCCGTACGTCATACCCTCCGACTCGATGGAGCCCACCCTGCAGACCGGCGACCAGATCCTCGTCGAGACCCTCGACCCCTCGCACGTCGACCGCGGTGACCTCGTGGTGTTCGACGCGCGGGCGTTCGGCGGTGACGGCGCCTACGTCAAACGCGTGATCGGTGTCGGCGGCGACGAGGTGGCCTGCTGCGGGCAGGACGGGCGGCTCACCCTCAACGGCACCCCGGTCGACGAGCCCTACCTCATGCCTGGTGACGCGCCCAGCGCGCTGCACTTCGACGTGCGCGTGCCCGACGGACGGCTGTGGGTCATGGGCGACCACCGGTCCGACTCCGGGGACTCCCGCGCGCACCTCGGCGACCCCGGGGGTGGCATGGTGTCGGTGGACGACGTGATCGGTCGCGTCGCCTGGCGCTACTGGCCGCCGTCGGAGGCGGGCTCGGTGTCCGGACAGGCGCCCGTCCCGGCTGCGGGGGAGGAGCAGGACGGGACCGACCGACCGGACGCGAGGCAGGGGGAGCCGCGGTGAACGACCACCGTTCGCACGAGCCCGGGCGATCAGGGCCGCCCGATCCGGACGCGAACCAACCCGAGCCGGCCCGGACGCCGTCGCCCGAGGACAGGCGGGACGAGCACGCCCCGGCGCAACACGTGCGTCGCCGGGCTGCCGCCGGATCGTCGCGCTCACGCGGGCGCAGCCTGCTGCACGGGCTGCGCGAGATCGCCATCGTGGTGGTCACCGCGCTGGTGCTCTCGCTGATCGTCAAGACGTTCTTGTTCCAGGCGTTCTGGATCCCGTCGGGCTCGATGGAGAACACCCTCGTCTACGGCGACCGGGTCGTGGTCAGCAAGCTGACGCCGGGGCCCTTCGACCTCAAGCGCGGCGACGTCGTCGTCTTCGAGGACCCCGACCACTGGTTGGACGAGCCGCCACCGCCCGACCGGGGCCCGATCGGCACCGTCACCCATGACGTGCTCGAGTTCGTCGGCATCGTGCCCACCGGCGAGGGCAACCACCTGATCAAGCGGGTCATCGGCCTGCCCGGTGACCACGTCGTGTGCTGCACGGACACGGGCAAGCTCAAGGTCAACGGCACCGCCATCAACGAGCCCTACCTGCACCCCGGCGACCCGCCGAGCATCCAGCGGTTCGACATCACCGTGCCGCCGGGCCGGGTCTGGGTCATGGGTGACCACCGATCCGACTCGGGCGACTCGCGGTTCCACGACAACGGCACGGGGGGCAAGGACGGCTCGGTCCCCGAGGACCTCATCGTCGGCCGCGCCGTCTCCATCGTGTGGCCGCTCGACCGGATCAGCTGGCTCTCCGACTACTCCGACACGTTCGCCGACGTGCCGGACCCTCAGGGCTCCCAGGAGTCGCGAGGATGACTCCCCGGCCGGCCGCCAAACGCACCGTCTCCAAGCGCCCCAGCCTGCGGGTCGAACGCGCCCTGCAGCGGGACGGCCACCGGGTGCTGGCCGGTATGGACGAGGTGGGCCGCGGCGCGCTGGCCGGTCCGGTCTCGGTCGGCGTGGTGGTCATCGACGAGACCTGCCGCTCGGCGCCGACCGGTGTGCGCGACTCCAAGTTGTTGGTCCCGGCCGCCCGCGAGCGCCTGGTGCCCCGGATCCGGCGGTGGGCCCTCGGTCACGCGGTGGGCCACGCCGGCCCCGACGAGATCGACGAGATCGGCATCATGGCGGCCCTGCGGCTGGCGGGCGTCCGCGCGCTGTCCCAGCTGACGGTCGTGCCCGACCTGGTGATCCTGGACGGCAACCACGACTGGCTCAGCGACCCGACCCGGGTGGGGCTGCTCGGCCTGGCCGAGCAGGTGGGCGACGTGCAGCTCGTCAGCCCGCCCACCACCGGCGGCGACCGGCGCGACGGCGGCGCGGAGTCCGCATACGAGACACCACCGGTGCGGACGATGATCAAGGCCGACATGAAGTGCTCCTCGGTGGCCGCCGCCAGCGTGCTCGCCAAGGTGGAGCGGGACGGCATGATGGTGGCGCTGGCGCAGGAGATCCCGGCCTACGGGTGGGCGGACAACAAGGGCTACTCGGCGCCCGAGCACTTCTCGGCGCTCGCCGAGCTCGGGCCCTGCGAGCACCACCGGCGTTCCTGGCGGCTGCGCGTGTGCGAGGAGTCCGGAGAGCCGGGGGAGCCGGTGCCGGACCTCGAGCGGGGGGCGGAGCCGGAGCTGCTGCCGGACCTGGCGCCGGATCGTGGGGTGGCCGCCGAGGACGCCGCGCCGATGGGCCACGATGGGGAGGGGACGACAGCGCAACAACGGGAGATGGACGCGGGATGAGTGCCGAGGACCTCGAGAAGTACGAGACCGACATGGAGCTGCAGCTCTACCGCGAGTACCGCGACGTCGTCGGCCTGTTCTCGCACGTGGTGGAGACCGAGCGGCGGTTCTACCTGGCCAACTCCGTCGAGGTGAAGGTGCGCGGCGAGGGCGGCGAGACCTACTTCGAGGTCACCATGAGCGACGCCTGGGTGTGGGACGTCTACCGGCCGGCACGGTTCGTCAAGAACGTGCGCGTCGTGACCTTCAAGGACGTCAACGTCGAGGAACTGGCCAAGAGCGACCTGGAGCTGCCCAAGGACGGCACCTTCTCGCAGTGACATCGGCGACCCACGCGGGTCGACCGACCGGATG
>CAYRLV010000423.1:0-3502 GCA_964425155.1 uncultured Ornithinicoccus sp.
CCCTCCTTCTTGGCCTTGGCCCCGAGGTCGATCGCCTCGTCCCAGGTCTTGGGCACGCTCCAGCCGTGCTGGTCGAACAGCGACTGGGAGTACCAGATGCCATAGACGGTGAGCACGTAGTTGATCGCGGCGAGCTTGTCACCGAAGGTGCCGGGATCGAGCACGCCCGGGTAGAGGGTGTCCTTGATGACCTCGCCCTCGAGGTTCTTGGCCTCGACGACGTCAGTGAGGTCCTCGAGCTGGTCCAGCACCGAGGAGATGCCGATCTTGTCCGCGCCGGAGTCGTCGATGACGTCCGGAGGAGTGCCGCCGACGAAACGCGGCTGCAGCTCCTGCGCGATCTTGGTGGACGGCGAGATCTTGACGGTCGAGCCGGGCTGCGCCTTCTCGACCACCTTGCCGGCGAACTTGGCGTAGTCGATGCCGTAGCCGCCGTTGAAGATGACGGCGTCGACGGTCGAGCCCTTGGGCATGCCGAACGGGTTCTTGGCGGACGTCTTGGCGGGTGTCCCACCGCCTCCACCGCCTTGGGTGTTGCCGCCTCCCCCACCGCCGGAACTCGACCCGGCGCAGGAGGCGACGGTGCCGGCCAGCGGCACCGCGACGGCGGCCGCGAGCGCTCCCCGGAGGAAGTCGCGACGGACCAGCGGCTTGTCCTGAATGCTCATGCTCTTCTGCCCTTCATCTGGTGGTGGCTACTGCGGCTATTGCGGCCTCGACGGTTGCCGGGGTCGAGCTCTCGTGTCTGGTGGTCAGGCCTCACGTCGGATCCTGGTGCGGTAGCGGTCCTCGAGCTCCCTGTTGTGCTCGTCGCCCTCGGGAATGTTGGCGGACAGGTAGACCGGAGGGGTCTGGCCGGAGACCCACAGGCGCCGGATCACCGCGGTGGTGAGCAGCTGGGCGATGAACGCGGCGGTGAGAGACGAGACGGCTCCGACGCGAAGGTCCGTGGCGAGCTCGAGGGTGGCATCGCCATACGGCGCCCGGTTGTCGATGACCACGTCGGCGACCTCGCTCAGTCGGCGACCGCTGGGATGCTTGGGTTCGACGCGGCCGGTGTGCTCGAGGCTGGTCACGGCGATGACCGGGTGACCGCGCCTGGCCGCCTCGAGGGCGAGCCCGACGACCGACCCGTTGACGCCGGAGTTGGAGGCGATGACGAAGACGTCCTCCGGGCCGACCGGCGACAGCGCAAGCAGGTCTTCGACCACGGACGGGTCACGCTCGAGCGCCGACCCGCCGAGGACCTCGACCGGGCGGTCACCGTGCAGGACGAGGTCGCGCAACGCGATCCTGGTGCTGGGTACCAGGCCACCGGCGCGCCCGGCGAGCTCCATCGCGAAGGCCTCGGAGTGGCCGGTCCCGAACGCCTGCACCACCCCGCCCGCCTCGATGGCCGCCACGAGCAGGTCCACGGCAGGGTCGAGCGCGCCGCGGCGCGCGTCGTCGGCCAGCGCCTCCAGCCGCGAGGTGACCTCGCCGAGGTAGTCCGACACCAGCGTGTCGGGACCGGCCACACCGGTCACGTGGTCGGCCATCGGGATGCCTTCCTGCTCGAACCGCCCTTGGTGCGCTGCCGGCCCGGGGCCGCGCGGCGTTGCTGGCGGTGTCCGGCGACGGCCACGGCCGTGGTCGCCAGCCTGCTCGTGGAGCGCTCGAAGTCCTCTTGGGCCACCAGCAGGTAGAGCAGGTCCAGCACGAGCAGCTGGACGTGCTTGGCGGACAGGTCGTCGGGCTGGAGGAACTGTTCGTAGACCGACGTGATGATCCGCAGGTCGGCCGCCTCGACGAGCGGCGACCGCGGGTTGTTGCTGATCGCGATGGTCAGCGCGCCGGCCTGCCGAGCCTCCTGCAACATCTGGATGGTCTCGATGGTCCGGCCGGTGTTGGAGATGCCGAGCGCGACGCAGTCCTGGTCCTGGATGGCCGCGCTGGTCAGGCCGGCGTGCACCTCGGCCCAGTGGTGCGCGTTGATCCCGATGCGGTAGAGCCTGGCCTGCATCTCCTCCGCGAGCACCGCGCTGCCGCCGACCCCGTAGATGTCGACGTGCCGGCTGTGCGCGATGCGTGCCGCGATCTGCTTCATCAGGCCGAGATCCATGATGGCGGCGGTGTCGCGCAGCGACCGACCGTGCGCGTTGACGAGCGTGCTGAGCACCTCGGCCGGCGAGTCGCTCGGGCCGAACTCCCGGCCGATGTCGGTGGTCCACGTGCTCCGCGCGTCCGTCCGGCCCAGGTCGGTCGCGATGCTGACCCGGAAGGCCGCGTAACCGGGATAGCCGAGCAGCCGGCAGAACCGGGTGACCGAGGCGGCGGACGTGCCGGCCCGCGCGGCGAGCTCGCCGATGGTGCACTCCAGGGGTGCCCTCGGATCCTCGAGGACGAGGGTTGCGACCTTGCCCATCGCCGCGGACATCTCGGGCAGACGTGCCCGGATCCGCCCCGCGGCGTTGCCGGCCGAGCCAGACGCCGACTCGGCGCGCGGGCTGGCGGAAACCGTCACGGCACTCACTTTCTGCTTGGCTCGGTCTGGCTGAAATTTATTCTTACCGTACTGTGTGATCGGGCTCACCACCAGAAACGAAACGGTAAAGATGTCGAGGATCCTCGCGATCGACGCCGGCGGCACCAGCACGCGCGCCGTCGTCGTCGACACGTCCGGTCGCGTGCACGGTTACGCGACCGCAGGAAGCGGCAACCCGGTCTCGGCCGGAGCCGAGCTCGCCCTGGAGTCCTGGGTCGCGGCCGCCACGGATGCCCTCGGCGGGCACGAGACCCCGGTGGCGGGCGCCCTCGTCGTCATGGCCGGCGCCAGCGCCGGAGTCCCGACGGCCCGGCTGGCCGAGCGCCTCGCACCGCTCGGTCTGTCCGGCGAGGTCCGGGTCGAGTCCGACCTGCTCGGCGCATACTGCTCAGGGACGATCCGGCCGGACGGCTGCGCGCTCGTCGCGGGCACCGGCGCGGTCGCGGCGCGGATCGCCGGCGGGCGGCTGCACACCGTGGCCGACGGCACCGGCTGGCTCCTCGGCGACGAAGGGTCGGGGTACTGGGTCGGTCACCGGGTCGCGACGGCTGTGGTCGCGGCGCTGGACGGCCGTGGTCCGGAGACCGCCCTCACCGGGGCGGTGCTCCACCACGTGGGCCTGGCACCCTCACCGGAGCGGGTGGACGGGCGGCCGGCGGTGCTGCTCGAGCTGATGCGTGCCCTGTATGCGGCGCGTCCCGTCGAGCTCGCCCGGTTCGCCCCGCTGGCGCTCGAGCTGGAGGACGACGCCGTCGCGGCCAGCATCGTGGCCGGGGCGGTCGACGCGCTGACCGGCACGCTCACCGCGGTGCGCGGCCCTCACCCTGCCGGACCGGTGGTGCTGGGCGGCGGGCTGTTGACGGGGAGCCGTCAGGGTGGGGCTGCGGTGTCCATCGAGCCGACTCGGTTGGGACACAAGGTGATCGAGGCGCTGGGCGAGGCGCACGTCATACCGGTCGGGTCAGGGGTGGTGGGCGC
>CAYRLV010000424.1:0-3490 GCA_964425155.1 uncultured Ornithinicoccus sp.
TGGACGGCCTGGTGCACGTCTCGGAGCTGTCCTGGAAGCACATCGACCACCCGTCCGAGGTCGTCGAGGTGGGCCAGGAGGTCACCGTCGAGGTGCTCGACGTCGACATGGACCGCGAGCGGGTCTCCCTGTCGCTGAAGGCGACCCAGGAGGACCCGTGGCAGCACTTCGCCCGGACCCACGCGATCGGCCAGGTCGTGCCGGGCAAGGTCACCAAGCTGGTGCCGTTCGGCGCGTTCGTCCGCGTCGACGACGGCATCGAGGGCCTGGTGCACATCTCCGAGCTGGCCGAGCGCCACGTGGAGCTGCCCGAGCAGGTCGCCACGGTCGGCCAGGAGATCTTCGTCAAGGTCATCGACATCGACCTCGAGCGTCGCCGCATCTCGCTGAGCCTGAAGCAGGCCAACGCCGACGCCGCGAACCTCACCGAGTTCGACCCGACGCTCTACGGCATGGCCGCGGAGTACGACGAGCAGGGCAACTACAAGTACCCCGAGGGCTTCGACCCGGAGACCAACGAGTGGCTCGAGGGCCACGAGGAGGACCGGGAGCGCTGGGAGAAGCAGTACGCCGAGGCGCACGCGCGCTGGGAGGCGCACAAGGCGCAGGTCGAGGAGGCCATGAAGGCCGACGCGGACGCGTCCAGCCCGACGGCTCCGACGTCCTACTCCTCCGGTGGTGGCTCCGGCTCCTCCGGCTCGAGCGCGCCGGCCACCCCGGCCGCGCCGTCCGAGGGCACGCTCGCCTCCGACGAGGCGCTCGCCGCCCTGCGGGAGAAGCTCACCGGCGGCTGATCCACCGTATGCCGGGTGCCCACCGCGCCCGGCGACCGCACCACCGCGAGGGCCCGGACCGTAGCCACGGTCCGGGCCCTCGCACGTCCGCCCCGGCGCCGGGCACCACTGGCACAGTTCGCGACGAGTGGCACAGGTAGAGGTGTGCCACTCGCGGCGAACTGTGCCACTCGTCCGGGGCGCCCGGGGCCGTCGCTAGGGTGGCGGGCATGTTGCGCGTCGGCCTCACCGGGGGCATCGGCTCGGGGAAATCCACCGTGGCCGCACGGCTTCGGGAGCTCGGCGCGCTCCTCATCGACTCGGACGTCCTGGCGCGCGAGGTGGTGGCGCCCGGGTCCGACGGCCTGGCCGCAGTCCGAGACCGCTTCGGGGACGGTGTCATCGCCCCGGACGGCTCGCTGGACCGCCCCGCCCTCGGCGCCCTCGTGTTCGCCGACGAGCAGGCCCGCCGGGACCTCGAGGCGATCACCCATCCGCGGATCGCGCGCCGCACCGCCGAGCTCGCCGCCGGCGCGGGGGAGGGCCAGGTCGTCGTGCACGACGTGCCGCTGCTGGTCGAGAAGCACATGGGCCCCGCTTACCACCTCGTGGTCGTCGTCGGCGCCGGCGAGGAGATCCGCGTCGAGCGGCTCACGCGGACCCGGGGGATGAGCGCGCAGGAGGCCCGGTCACGCATCGCGGCCCAGGCCACCGACGCGCAGCGTCGGGCCGCCGCCGACGTCTGGTTGGACAACGAGGGCACGCCCGAGCAGCTGCAGGTCGCGGTGGACCGGCTCTGGGAGGGCAGGCTCGCGCCCTACGAGGACAACCTGCGGACCGGGACGCGCAGCCGCCGCAGCGAACGGCCCACGCTGGTGCCGTATGACGAGACCTGGCCCGCGCAGGGGCGTCGCCTCAGCGAGCGGCTGGCTCACCTGCTCGGGGACCGCGCCGCCGACGTGCAGCACCTCGGCTCCACCAGCGTCCCGGGCCTGGCCGCCAAGGACGTCATCGACCTGCAGGTCGAGGTCGCCCGGCTCGAGGACGCCGACGACCCGGGCTTCGTCGGGGCCATGGCCACCGGGGGCTTCCCGCGGACGGAGGGCAACGTCCAGGACCGTCCCAAGCCGCAGCTGCCGGACCCTGCCGAGTGGCGCAAGCGGTTTCACGGCAGCGCCGACCCGGGTCGGGTGGCGCACGTCCATGTGCGCGAGAAGGGCTCTGCGGGTTGGCGATTCGCGCTGCTCTTCCGCGACTGGTTGCGGGCCGACCCGGCTGCGCGCGCGGACTACGAGCAGGAGAAGCGGCGGCTGGCCAAGGGCCACGAGACGACGACCGAATACGCGGAGGCCAAGGAGCCGTGGTTCGACGAGGCGCTGCCCCGGGCCGAGGCCTGGGCGGCACGCACCGGATGGACGCCGGGTCGCCATGCCTGACGACCAGCAGCGCGGGGACGCGTCGGCACCGGACGAGCCCGAGGTGATCGGCACGGCATACACGGACGAGAGCTCGGCGGAGCCGGAGGCGACACCCCCGCCGACCGGTCGCCGACCGGGACGGGTCTACGGCGTCGGCGACGAGCCCGATCCCCGCTTCTCCCTCGCCAACGAGCGGACCGCCCTGGCGTGGATGCGGACCGCGCTCGCCATCGTCGGGGGCGGGATCGCGCTGATCTCGCTCAGCAGCCTCGCCGACCTGCCGGACTGGACCCCGATCGTCGGGGCGGTGGCGTGTGTGGGCGGGGGCGCCACCGCGATGCGGGCCGTCATCGGGTGGACGCACGTCGAGCGTTCGCTGCGGCTCAGCCGGCCGCTTCCTGCTCCGAGGGCGTTGCTGCCGCTCGCGATCGGCGTCGCGGTGCTGGCGGTCGTCATGGTCGTGCTGGCGTTCGTGGAGCTGTCCCGGTGAGCGGCCCCCACCGCCCGGCGATCGTCGGCCGGGAGGGGCTGCAGCCGGAGCGCACCGCCCTGGCGTGGCACCGGACGGCGGTCGCGACCAGCGTGGCGATGGTGCCGCTGGTGCTCGTCGACGCCCGGGAGCGGCAGTGGGTGCTCGTCGCGGTGAGCGCCCTCGCCGGGCTGGTCACGGCCGGGTTCGCGGTGCGGCTGCGGCGCCGCGTGCTGCACCTGTCGGCCGACCGGATCGACCTGTCGCCGTGGCCGGACATGCTGCGGGTCGCCGGGGCCACGATGGTGCTGGCCGGACTCGGCGTGGTCACGGCCGTCGCGGTCCTGCTCGACGGCTGACCGCCCCGCCCTGCCTTCCCGCGACCGGGCTAGGGTGCGAGACGTGCGTGGTGAGTACAAGGTGCCGGGCGGCAAGCTGGTCGCGGTCGACGTCGACGTGCAGGACGGCCGGCTCGCCCGGGTGGCGGTCTCGGGTGACTTCTTCCTCGAACCCGACTCGGCCCTGGAGGACATCAACGCGGCGCTGACCGGGATGCCGTCGGACGCCAACGCCGACCAGCTGGCGCACGCGATCTCCGGCGCCCTCGACGGGGACGTCTCGATGGTGGGCTTCGGTCCCGACGCGGTCGGCATCGCGGTCCGGCGGGCGCTGGGCAAGGCGACCGGGTGGGGCGACCACACCTTCGACCTCATCCCGCCGGTGGTGCTCGACCCGGCCATGCACGTGGCCCTCGACGAGGTCATCCCGCAGGAGGTCGCCGCGGGGGAGCGGCCACCGACCCTGCGCTTCTGGGACTGGGACTCGCCGCT
>CAYRLV010000425.1:0-3481 GCA_964425155.1 uncultured Ornithinicoccus sp.
GTCCTGCTGCTGCGGCTCCTGCCAGAGGTAGCTGCCGTCGGCCTGACGGGTGCACAGCACCACCTCGCCGTCCGGAGTCCCCTCGCGCACGCCCACGTCGGCGAACGAGCAGGCGCTCCCGGGCTGCACGTTGCCCGACGGCGCCGTCTCCGGCAGGCGCCCTCCCTCCCCGGTGGCCGGCCCGCCGGCCCACGGCTGCCACAGCACCAGGGCCACGGCGACCGCGACGAGGGCGACGAGGCCGGCGCCCAGTCCCCGCCACGGGGTGCGGCGCCGGCCCGGCGCCACCCCCTCTGCCGCCGTCCAGCCGGGACCGGCAGGCTGCATCGCCGTCGGCGCCGCGACCGGCTGCGTCGCGCCGGAGGGGTCCTGCCCCGGCTCGGGGTGAGGGTGGGCCGCGGTCGGCACCGGCCCCTGCGGGGCCGCTCCGTGCGGCAGCGGCGGCAGCCGGTCGGGCAGCTCGATCGGCGAGGGCAACCGGTCGTCCCACGGCGGGAGGAGGTGCGGCTGCCACCAGCCCAGCGCGTGGTCGGCCGACTGGGGACGCTCGGCAGGATCCAACCGGGTCAACCGCACCAGCAGGTCCCACAACGCCTCGGGGACCCCGGGAGGCGGCGCACCGGGCCGCACCGGGTCCCCGACCTGCTCGACCTGCGGCCGGCGTCCGGTGAGCAGCTCGAACCCCACCATCCCCACCGCATACAGGTCCTGTCGCGGATGCGGCTCGTGGCCGCGCAGCTGTTCCGGCGCCAGGTAACCGGGCGTCCCGAGCACGACGCTCGGCCGGGTCAGCCGGGGTTCGTCCACCGGCGCGGCGACCCCGAAGTCGGTCAGCCGCAGGAACGGACGGGCCCACCCGGTGGCCTCGAGCAGGAGGTTGCCCGGCTTGACGTCGCGGTGCACCACGCCCTGCTCGTGCACCGTGCGCAGCGCCGACAGCAGCTGGCGGAGCAGCTCGGCCGCGAACGCGGGGGGCAGCGCGCCGTGCTCGCGCAGCACGTCGGCCACCGACCCGCCCCGCACGAGCGGCATGGTGAACAGCACGTGGTCGTCCGCGCCGGCCCAGCCGAGCGGAGTCACCACGTGCGGGTCGTGGATGCGCACCCCTTGCTCCCGGACGAACCGCAGCAGGCTGTCGGAGTGGGACTGGCGCAGCACCTTCGCGGCGACGTAGCTGCCGGCGCGGTGGTCCCAGACCCGCCACACCGTGCCCATGCCGCCGTGCCCGATCGGGTCGATCAGCTCGTAGCGGCCCGCGAAGACCTCACCCACGCCGGCGCCCCTCCTCGTCCGCGATACCCCGCACCCGGTCCGTCCGGTGCGTCCTCGGTCCGCACCTCGCCGGTCAGCATCCCATGGTCGGCCAACCGGCGGGCGGCTCGCCCACCCGGCGCTCCCGCGTCCCGACCCCGATTTCAGGGCGCTAGGCTCCCGCGCATGGCGTCCATCAGCTCAGTCCTGATCGCAAATCGCGGCGAGATCGCCGTGCGCATCGCCCGCGCGTGCCGGGACAGTGGCCTCCGGTCGGTCGCCGTCTACGCCGACCCCGACCGGGACGCGCTGCACGTCAGGGTCGCCGACGAGGCCTACGCGCTGTCCGGCTCCACCCCGGGCGACACCTACCTGGTGCAGGAGAAGCTGCTCGACCTCGCCCGTCGGTCCGGGGCGGACGCCGTGCACCCGGGTTACGGCTTCCTCGCCGAGAACGCGTCGTTCGCCCAGGCGGTGCTCGACGCCGGGCTCGTGTGGATCGGCCCGCCACCCGCGGCGATCGACGCGCTCGGCGACAAGGTCAAGGCGCGGCACATTGCGGCGGAGGCCGACGCACCGCTCGTGCCCGGCACCCCCGACCCGGTCGCTGACGCCGACGAAGTGGTCGCCTTCGCCAAGGAACACGGTCTGCCGATCGCGATCAAGGCGGCCTACGGCGGCGGCGGCCGCGGGCTCAAGGTCGCCCGCACGCTCGAGGAGGTCCCCGAGCTCTACGACTCGGCGGTCCGCGAGGCGGTCTCGGCGTTCGGCCGGGGTGAGTGCTTCGTCGAGCGCTACCTGGACAAGCCGCGCCACGTCGAGACCCAGTGCCTCGCCGACCAGCACGGCAACGTCGTGGTCGTGTCGACCCGCGACTGCTCGCTGCAGCGGCGACACCAGAAGCTGGTCGAGGAGGCGCCCGCGCCGTTCCTCACGACCGAGCAGCACGACGAGCTGGTCCGCGCCTCGAAGGCCATCCTGTCGGGGGCGGGCTACGTGGGCGCCGGCACCTGCGAGTTCCTCGTCGGTCAGGACGGCACCATCTCGTTCCTCGAGGTCAACACCCGACTGCAGGTCGAGCACCCCGTGTCGGAGGAGGTCACCGGGGTCGACCTGGTGCGCGAGCAGTTCCGCATCGCCGACGGCGAGGAGCTCGGCTACGACGACCCCGAACCGGTCGGGCACAGCATCGAGTTCCGCATCAACGCCGAGGACCCGGGCCGGGGCTTCCTGCCGGCGCCCGGGGCGGTGACGGCGTTCCGGCCGCCGTCCGGGCCCGGTGTGCGGCTCGACTCCGGCGTCGAGCCGGGCGATGTCGTCGCCGGCGCGTTCGACTCGATGCTGGCCAAGCTCATCGTCACCGGCCGCGACCGCACCCAGGCCCTCGAACGCTCCCGGCGCGCCCTCGCCGAGTTCGTCGTCGAGGGCATGCCCACCGTCCTGCCGTTCCACCGCGCGGTCGTGTCCGACGAGGCGTTCGCCCCGACCGACGCCGACCAGCCCTTCACGGTGCACACCCGGTGGATCGAGACGGAGTTCGGGGGCACCCTCGAGCCGTATGAGGGGCCGGTCGCCGAGGCGCCGACCGAGGACGAGCGCCAGCGGTTGATCGTGGAGGTCGGCGGCAAGCGGCTGGAGGTCGTGCTGCCCGGCGGTCTCGCGCTCGGCGCGGCCGGCGGCGGGCAGAACTCCCGCAAGAGGGCGCCCCGCCGCAGCAGCGGGGCCCGGGCCGGAGCCGCGGTCTCCGGCGACACGCTCACCTCCCCGATGCAGGGCACCATCGTCAAGATCGCGGTCGAGGAGGGCCAGACGGTCGAGGCCGGCGACCTGGTGGTCGTGCTCGAGGCGATGAAGATGGAGCAGCCGATCAACGCGCACAAGGCGGGCACCATCACCGGCCTGAAGGCGGCCGTGGGCGAGACGGTGAGCAACGGTGGCGTCATCGCCGACATCACGGACTAGGAAATAGACTGGCTGTCGTGTTGTCGTCCGTCCTCACCGCCGCACCGGCGTCCCAGCAGGGGTTCAACTGGGTCAACCTGATCATCCTGGTGCTGATCATCGCGGTCGCCTACCCGCTGTTGAAGAAGATCCGCACCAAGGCCAGCGAGTCCCGGCGCGAACGGTGGGCCCGGGAGGACGCCGAGCGGGACGCCCGGATCCGGGAGCACCCGGAGCCCTCGGACCCGCGCAAGCTCCCCGGCGACCCCGAGTGACCCCACGGGCAGAG
>CAYRLV010000426.1:0-3480 GCA_964425155.1 uncultured Ornithinicoccus sp.
CGGGAACAGGCACACGCCAAGGGCGCCCGGCTCCGCTCGCGCACCCAGGGCTGACCGCTCGGCACCATCTGGGGCACTGTGGTGCGAGACGGTGATTCGCGTCGCGGCGGTGACGGCGCGGCATACATTGTCGAGATGACCAACGAGTCGATGCGGCAGCAGTGGGCTCAGGGCGGTGCGGGCTGGGTCGAGCACCAGGCGATCTTCGACGCCGTGTTCGCGCCGGTGACCGCGGCGATCCTGGACCGCAATGCCATTGGGCCGGGGCAACGCCTCCTCGATGTGGGCTGCGGTGCGGGGGCGCTGCTCGAGGCCGGTGCCCGAGCGGGCGCCGACGTGGTCGGCGTCGACGTGTCGCCCATCATGGCGGAAGCGGCTCGTCGACGCGTGCCCGGCGCGGTCGTGCTGGAGGCCGACGCCCAGTCCACCGACGTGCTCGCTGCGGCGCCCGGGGCCGCGTTCGACCGGGTCGTGTCGCGGTTCGGGGTGATGTCCTTCGACGACCCGGCGGCCGCCTTCGCCAACCTGCGCCGCGCGGCCGCGCCGTCCGCCCGGTTGACGTTCGTCTGCTGGCGGGGACTGGAGGAGAATCCGGTCTTCACGCTGGGCACGGAGGTGCTCACGGCACGGATGGACCCGCGGCCGGAGCCGCCGGCGCCGGGAACGCCTGGCCCCACGGCGCTCGCCGATCCCGACCGATTGCGCTCGGTGCTCCTCGGGGCCGGCTGGAAGGAGGTGGCGGTCGAGCCGTTCGACTTCGTCTGCGACTACGGCAGCGACGGTAGCGACGGGGTCGAGGAGCGGATGGCGGTCATCCTGGCCACCACCGCGGGGAGACTGGCCCGGCAGCAGCTCGAGCCACGCCTCGGGTCAGAAGCCTGGCAGGGGTTGCTCGACGACGTGCGCGCCGACCTGCGCGGGCACCGCGTCGACGGCGTCGTCCGGTGCCCGGGCGCGACCTGGTTGGTTGAGGCCGCCAACCACACGAACTGACGGATCGTCGTCGCTCGTCGCCGCGTCGGGCGTAGTCGGGCTCAGAAGGGTGGTGGGGTGTCGTCGACGATCAGCGGCTGCGGGGCAGCGCGTCGTTGGGGTGGGTCCGCGCTGATCGGTAGTGACTCGGATCTGCTGCGTGGCACCAGTGCCTGGTGGTAGGGGCAGGGTCCGCGGTCTTGGTCGTGGTTTGCTCGGCAGCGGGGGCAGGCGCGTTGCGAGGCCCCGGCCCGGTCGCGGCGGCGGCGCACCGCGGCGGCTCCGGTGTCAACCAGGTCGCCGTCGCTGATGTCGAAGCACCGCCCGGCGGCTTTTTGCTCGGCTCGTTCCCACTGCGCGGAGGCACTGCCGGCCGAAGTGTCACCGGCGCCGGGCCTGCCGCTGGTGGCGGTCAGGTCGTGGTAGTCCATCGGTGTGGTGGCGTAGCGTCTGCCGGTCAGGGTGGTCCACACGAGTTCGTCGGTGTCGTGTTGCAGGTGGGCGGTCCAGTAGCCGCGGGTCTTGAACCGGTGGTGGCGCCGGTCGAGGCAGACCAGGTTGGTTTCGCTGGTCGGTCCGCCGCGGTCCGGGTTGTCGTGGTCGTAGGGGATGACGTGGTCGGCGTCGGTGTGCTCGGCGGTGGCCACCGAGCCGGGGGCGCGGGAGGTGTGGTCGCGGGCGCGGATCTGTTCGCGCATCACCGCGTCGGGTTGGTAGCGCTGGATCGATCGTTCGACTGCGCGGCCGGTGAGCGGGTCGGTGACCAGCCGGGCCCAGACCGACCCGGGGGCGGTGGCGATCTGGCGGGCCAGGAAGGCCGGGATCGGCCCGTGCCCGGGTAGTTCGGCCACGGCGTCGTCCGACCCGAGCAGGACCGACAGCGGGATGATCACATCGACCCGGGCGGGCGGCAGCTCGCCGAGCCGGCCGTAGCGTCCCCACCGGTCGCGCACCTCGTGGTCTGCCCCAGCTCCCGGCTCTCGCCCCGTCCCAGTCTCGGCCTCTGTGCCGGTGTCGGCGGGGCCGATGATGCCGCGCATGATCAGGTCGGCGGTCACGTCGGCGCGGAGCTGGTCCAGGGTGCGGGGGTCGCCGGCGCGTTTGAACCGGCGGGCGATCTCGTCGACCCGGGCCATCGCCGCGGTGATGATCGGCGCGTCGCCGGTGAAGGTGAACGAGCCGGTGCCGTCCTCGTGCAGCTGGGCCCACGCGCCGCGCTGCCGCATCGACTGGGCGTGCTCGTCCGCAGCCTCGTCCGGGTCGCGGTGCCGAACCACCAACCGGCGCAGCCGACCGGTGAACTGCTGCCACGACCGCGGTGTGCCGTCCCGTCCCGGGCCGAGCACGTCCGCCGCGATCTGGTCAGCCACGTCCGGACTCAGGCAGCCGGTGCGCTCGACCACCGCCTCGGCCCGCTGCCAGGAGCATTCCCCTCGCCACAACATGCTGCGGGCCCGCCCGGACCTGCCGACCGGAGACAACGCGAACCGGGTCCGTCGCCAGCACTCGCCGACGCCGAGGCCGGTGGCCGCGGCGATCTCCTCCACGGTCACCGACCGGGCCTCCGCCGCCAACTGCTCCCGCCTGGACCGGGACAGGTCCGCCAGGTTCAC
Organism: uncultured Ornithinicoccus sp.; assembly: GCA_964425155.1. GTDB lineage: Bacteria > Actinomycetota > Actinomycetes > Actinomycetales > Dermatophilaceae > Segeticoccus. The sequence continues at coordinate 2,586 of CAYRLV010000426.1, forward strand.
CGCACCACCGGTGACCTGCTCGGCCACCTTGGCGTGCAGCACCCGGGTGGCCGCCAACCCGACCGCGGTCGCGTGCGCGGCGATCGTCTCGCCCGCCTCGACCACGCCCAACAGCGCGTCGGCGTCCATCCCACCCAACGCGCCCGGCGCCTCAGCCGCGGCCAGCACCCGCCGCGCCGCCGCGACCCGCTCCGGCAACACACCCAGCCCCGACGCCGAACCGTCCAGCCCCGGACCGTCCGGCCCCGGACGCGACGCTGCCGACCGCGGCGTGCGTGCGGCGCGGGCGTGCCAGTCGTCGACCCGCAGCCCGGACAGCGGCCCCCGGCGCCAGAACTGCGGCGACTCGCACCCGCCCGGTGACACGACGGCCCGCTCCGTGCGTCCGGTCTGCTCGGCGAGCGCACACAGCCGGCTCAACCGAGTCACCAGCACCCCCGTGTCGTCAACCCCGCCGGCCACCATCGACCCCAAGGCAGCCACGTCGGACCCACCACGGGAGGTGGCGGCAGGCACTGAAACCTGCCCGCTCGCCCGTCCCCGCGTGGTCTTCCGCGCCATCCCCGGCCACTCCCCTTGTATCGATCTGTTGTTCGAAAGCCTATCACGGGTGGCCGACCAACGGAACCTCTAGCCACAACGAATCTCAAGGAATGTCAGCCAGATTCGATCACCGGGCAATCGGCCGGGGGTGCTGGCCGTGGAGAACTCAGAGGCGGGGGTGCTCGATCATCGGGCAGGTGTCCATGACCACGTCGAGGCCGGCCTCCCGGGCGCGTTCCGCGGCGGCCTCGTCGATCACCCCGAGCTGGAGCCAGACCGCGCCGATGCCGAGCCGCCCGCGCTGGTCGATGGCCTCGTCGACGACGGCCCCCACCCTGCTCGAGTTGACGAA
>CAYRLV010000427.1:0-3464 GCA_964425155.1 uncultured Ornithinicoccus sp.
GTGTGCTCGGTGCCGCCCACGTGTTTCACGGTCCCGGCCCCCTCCCCGGGTCGCACCACGACGAACTGGCCCATCATCCCGGCGTCCTCGTGCTGCAGCAGATGACAGTGGTACATGTACGGCGTGTCCGGGTCGGTGTAGTCGGTGAACCGCAACGCCAGCCGCACGGTCCGGCCAGGGGGCAGGAAGATCGTGTCCTTCCACCCGGACAGCGCCGGCCCGGGTGCGCGCCCGTCCACGTCGAGCACCTCGAACCGCGTGTCGTGCACGTGGAAGTTGTGGTACTCCCCGTCGGTGTTGGTCACCTTCCAGATCTCGGTGGTGCCGACCTCGACCGTCTCGTCGATCCGTCCCATGTCCATCTGCTTGTCGTTGATCTGCCGGCCCCTCAGCTCGAAGGTCCGGACGGGTGCGTCCGTCGTGTCGAGATCGGGTGCGGGCGCGAGATGGTCAGGCACCGCTGGTGCAGGCGTGAGCCGTTCTGCCGCCCGCAGCTGCAACACGTCGAATTCGTCCTTGCTGCCGTCGAATCGGCTGGAGATGACGTTGCCCCCGAGATCCTGCGGGAAGGAACGCAGCACGGTCTGCTCGCCGGGCCGCATCGTCACGACGATCTCGGCGCGCTCCCCCGGCGACAGGAGCAGGCGCTGCATACGAGCTGGGTCGTGGACGAGGCCGGAGTCGGTGCCGACCAGCTCGAAGGCGCGATCGTCGGAGAAGCCGAAGTCGAAGACCCGCTTCACCGAGGCATTGAGCAGTCGGAGCCGCACCTTCTCCGTGGTGACGTCGAGGTAGGGGCCGTAGGTGCCGTTGACCAGCACCTCGTCCCCGAGCCCACCGGACTGCACGTCGCCGTCGCCGTCAAAGCGCTTGTCCTGCACGATGACCGGGATGTCGTCGACCCCGTAGTCGTGCGGCAGGCGCTGGGCGGCCCGGTTCGTCGGGTCGTCGACCAGGAAGAGTCCCGCGAGCCCGCGGTTGACCTGGCCCTCGGTCTCACCGTGCGGGTGCGGGTGGTACCAGAGCGTGGCCGCGGGCTGGTCGATGCGCCAGTGCGGCGACCACTCCTCCCCCGGCTCGATCGGCTGGTGCGGCCCACCGTCGAACCGCGCCGGCAGGTGCATCCCGTGCCAGTGCACGGTGGTCACCTCGTCCAGCTCGTTGTGGATGTCGACCCGCACCTTCTCGCCGCGCGTCGCCCGGAGCGTCGGGCCGAGATAGCTGCCGTTGTATCCCCAGGTGTGGGCCGGTTGGCCCGGCCGCAGCTCGGTCGTGCCCTCGTCAGCGGTCAGGTCGAAGACGCGGGTGCCGTCCTCGACGTGCGACCTGGCGACCGGCGGGATCCGCAGCGGCCGGTCGAAGGCGATCGTGTCCACCGTCGAGGTGGGCGACGAGACGGCGAACACGACGACGCCGACGGCGACCGTCGAGAGCAGGCCCATCGACAGCACGATCGCGAGCGCACGAGTGAGGATCCTCATGTGTTCCAGCGTTCCCGGCGGCGCTGCGGGCCGCCATGGGGTGCCTCCCGGACCCGTCCCTGAGCCGCCCCTGACCGGTCCCGGATCGGGCAATCGCGGGACGCGGGGTCGCGCCGATGGCTACTGTCGAGGGACGGCGGCCCTGCACGAGACGGGAGCGGCGATGGCGAGCATCATCCCGATCGACACCCCGAGCCTGGGTGACCGCAGTTACCTCGCGCACGACGGGCGGGACGCCCTCGTCGTGGATCCGCAGCGCGACATCGACCGGGTGCTCCAGCTCGCCGAGGCGGAGCAGGTGCAGATCACTCACGTGTTCGAGACGCACATCCACAACGACTACCTCACCGGCGGGCTGGCGCTCGCGCGGGAGGTCGGCGCGGCCTACCACGTCAATGCCGACGACGAGGTCCGGTTCCGGCGAGCTCCGATCCGGGCGGGCGACGTCGTCGAGGTCTCGCCGGCGCTGCGGATGCGGGCGATCGCCACCCCGGGACACACCTACACGCACCTGTCCTATGCGTTGGAGTCCGACGGCGAGCAGGCCGGGGTGTTCACCGGCGGATCGCTGCTGTTCGGCGCGACCGGGCGCCCGGACCTGCTGGGCGACGAGCACACCCGGGAGCTGGCGCGCCGCCAGTACGCGTCCGCCCGCCGGCTCGCCGACGAGCTGCCGGATCCGACACCGGTGCTGCCGACCCACGGCTTCGGCAGCTTCTGCTCGGCCGGCGCGAGCAGCGGCGCCAGTGCGTCCACGATCGGCGATGAGCGTCGGATCAACCCGGCGCTGCTGCTCGACGAATCCCGCTGGATCGCAGACCTTCTCGCCGGCTTGGAGGCCTACCCGGCCTATTACGCGCAGATGTCACCCGGCAACCTCCTCGGGCCCTCGGCGCCCGACCTCACGCCGCCCGCGCCCGTCGATGCCGAGGTCGTCGCCGGCCGCATCGCCAGCGGCGAGTGGGTGGTCGACCTGCGCCACCGCACCGCCTTCGCTGCCGGGCACGTGGGCGGCAGCCTGAACGTCGGGCTCGACGGCCAGTTCGCCACGTATGTCGGGTGGCTCGCACCGTGGGACACGCCCCTCACGCTGCTCGGAGACGACCCGGACCAGATCGCCGAGGCACAACGTGAGCTGACCCGCATCGGGATCGACCGGCTGCACGGCGCGGCGCACGGGCGGCCCCGGGACTGGAGCACCGGACCGCTGAGCACCTTCCCCCGCGCCGACTTCCACGACCTGGCGCGAGCCCGGCAGGACCGGGACGTGACGGTCCTGGACGTCCGCCGACCCAGCGAGTTCGCCGCCTCACACCTCGAGGGCGCCGTGAACGTGCCCATCCACGAGGTGCTGGACCGGCGGGACGAGTTGCCGGGCGGCGAGCTGTGGATCCACTGCGCCAGCGGCTACCGCGCCTCGATCGTGGCGTCCCTCCTCGCCGCGCACGGCCACGACGTCGTGGCCATCGACGACGACTTCGGCGAGCACGCCGGGGCGAGTGGCCTCGCGCTCACCTCAGCGTCCTGACAGCGCCTCGGGGCGTGGCACCGCGGCGAAGACGGACAACTGGAACCAGCCGGGCAGGGCTCTGGTGAGCGTCCTGGGACCGGTGACCCGGAGGTCTCCCGACCGGGCCGCCCCGGACCACTCGCGGTCCCCGCGCCAGACCTGGACCAGGGTCCGCAGGTCCGTGGCGACCCGCAGGTCCACCTCGAAGCCCGGGTCCTCGTCACACACGTCGACCGGACGCTCCGGGTCGTCCCGATCCAGCACCATCCACCAGGTCCCCTCCGGACCCGGCAGGTCGGTGAAGCTGAACGCCACCACCACACGCCTCCCGGGTAGTCGGTCGAGCTCCACCCGTCGGCGCATGTCCCACAGCAGCAGGTGCGGGTCGAGGTCCTCGTCGCCCAGCTCCCCGATCCAGCGGGTCCCCCACCGCCCGATCGTCTCCAGCACCTCGGCCAGCTCCCGCCCGGCCG
>CAYRLV010000428.1:0-3453 GCA_964425155.1 uncultured Ornithinicoccus sp.
CGTCATCGGGCTGGTGCACCACCTGTCCGGCCGGTTGGCCGACCGCGGGATCACCGTCAACGCGGTGGCGCCCGGCTTCATCGAGACCGAGATGACCGCCAAGATCCCGCTCGCGACCCGGGAGGTGGGGCGGCGGATCAACAGCCTGAGCCAGGGCGGGCAGCCGGTGGACGTGGCCGAGACCATCGCCTGGCTGGCCGGTCCGGCCAGCGGCGGCATCACCGGTCAGGTCGTGCGGGTGTGCGGCCAGAGCCAGCTGGGAGCCTGAGCCGTGGCCGCCACCACGGTACTCGAGGAAGCCCCCGGTCTGGGGCCGCTCTACGCGCGCGCCCTGCTCACCGCGCGCGGCCGCGGCGGTGACCTCGCCGAGCACGAGGTGATCCGCGAGGGGGCGACCGTCGACCGTGAGCAGCTCACGGCATACGACGACGTCTGTGGCTTCGACCTGCGGGACGAGCTGCCCGCGACCTTCCTGCACGTGCTGGTCTTCCCGCTGCAGCTCACCCTGATGGTCGACCGCTCCTTTCCCTTCGCGCTGCCCGGGCTCGTGCACGTCCGCAACCGGATCGTGCAGCACCGCCCGGTGGACGCGGACGAGGTCCTCGACCTGCGTGCGACGGCGCAGGACCTGCGGCCGCACGCCAAGGGCGCGCAGGTCGACCTCGTGGGAGAGGTGCGCAGCGGCGGTGAGCTGGTCTGGGAGGGCCGCAGCACCTACCTCGCGCGCGGCGCCAAGGCGCCGGCAACCGCTGCCCCGGAGCCGAAGGAGCTCATGGTCGACCTGCCGGAAGGCGGGGCGCCCCAAGCGATCTGGCGGATCGGGAAGGACATGGGCCGTCGCTACGCGGCGGTCAGTGGCGACGTCAACCCGATGCACCTGAGCCGCGTGGCGGCCAAGGCCTCCGGTTTCCCGCGGATCCTCGTGCACGGGATGTGGACCCAGGCGCGTGCGCTCGCCGCGCTGACCCCGCGGCTGCCCGACTCGTATGCGGTGGACGTCGCCTTCCGCCGTCCGCTGCTGCTGCCGGCCACTGTCGGGTTCGTCGCCCGGCCCTCCGAGGAGCCGGGCGAGTGGGAGTTCGCGGTGCGCTCGCGCCGGGGCGACCGCGACCACCTCCTCGGCCGGGTCGACCGCGCCTGACCGCGCTGGCCCCGGCCGCCTCTCGTGGTGAATGGTTGTTGGACTTGCGCGAGGAAACCGCCTCGAATCCCACAACCATTGCCAACGGGAATCGGGCTGGAGGAGATGAGAGACTTCTCATCCAGGGCTCATCGTCGTCTCCCGAGACCTCGTCAGGGTGGTGGTCATGAAGGCGTCACGGCTCATCCTGCTCGCCGTCGTGGTGCTGGCCCTCGCGGGCAGCGCCCTGACGGCGTTGTTGCTGTCCGGCGGCGACGACCCGGAGCTCGGCCAGACCGTGCGGATCACCCCAGCGGGGAACGCGCAGACCCCGACGCCCACGTCCACCGACCGGACACCCTCCCCGAGCCGCAGCCACTCGCCGTCCACGACGAAGGACTCGCCGTCGACAACCCGATCGCGCACGTCGTCACCGCCCGAACGTCAGCCGAAGACGACCCCGCCACAGGCCGAGCGGATCACCCCCAGCCCGCCCCGGGCCGGTGACGACGACCAGGACGACAGGGACGACCGGGATGACGCGGACGACGCCGATGACGACCGCTTCGATGACTGACGCCCGGCGCAGGTCACGGTGAGTGCCCGCGGCCGGATCATCGGCTGGATGGTGCTGCTGGTGACCATCGCGCTGGCCGGGTCGATCGCGGTCACCGCTCAGGTCCTCTCGGTGCGTGCCGACGACCTGGCGGCGGACAACCTGTCGCACGAGGCGGAAAGCTTCCACACCTACGCCTCGTCGCCGACCGGTCGGGCCCAGACCACGGTCGACGCGCTGCTCACCCGCTACCTCAAGGACAGCGTGCCGGACAGCGGCGAGACCTACTTCACCCTGCTCGACGGCCGGCCGCACCGGCGCGCCTCGGTCGAACCCCCCGCCCGCCTCGACACCGACGCGGCCTTCATCCGGGCCGTCTCCGGGCGCACCGAACCGGAGTCCGGCTGGTGGGAGAGCACCGCGGGCAAGGTGCGCTACGGCGTGATCCCGGTGCGGGTGGACGGCGACCCCCAGCGCGGAGCCCTGGTCATCCTGCAGTTCCGCGACGTGCTGGCCAAGCCCCTCTTCGACTCGGTCAAGATCTTCGCGCTCGTCGCGGCCGCAGCCCTGGTCTTCGCCGGGGTGGCGAGCTGGCTGGTCGCGGGCCGGGTGCTGGAGCCGGTGCGGATCATGCGGCAGACGGCCGAGCAGATCAGCGAGTCCGACCTGCACCGCCGCATCCCGGTCACCGGGCGCGACGACGTGGCACGACTGTCGGCCACCTTCAACCGGATGCTCGACCGGCTGGAGGAGGCGTTCGACACGCAGCGCCGGTTCATCGACGACGCCGGCCACGAGCTGCGCACCCCGATCACGGTGATCCGCGGACATCTCGAGCTGATGGGCGACGACCCGCAGGAGCGCGCCGAGACCACGGCGTTGGTCATCGAGGAGCTCGACCGGATGCACCGCATCGTGGACGAGCTCATCGTGCTGGCCCGGGCCGAGCGCCCGGACTTCCTGGCGCTGGAGCCGGTGCAGCTCGCCGACCTGACCGTCGACGTGGTCGCCAACGCCCGGGTCCTCGCCGACCGGGCGTGGGCCGTCGACGCGGTCGCGGAGGGCACGGTGGTCGCCGACGGACAGCGCCTCACTCAGGCGCTGATGCAACTGGCCGCCAACGCCGTCCAGCACACCAGCGAGGGTGACCGCATCGCGATCGGGTCGGAGCTGTATGGGGACCGGCTCCGCCTCTGGGTCACGGACACCGGGCGCGGGGTCGCCCCCGCCGACGCCCCACACATCTTCGAACGGTTCCGCCGGGGCGAGGGGTCGCACCGACGGCACGGCGCCGGGCTGGGCCTGTCGATCGTGCAGTCGATCGCGCAGGCGCACGGCGGGGAGGCACGCCTGGCCGACCGGCCCGGGCCCGGTGCCACCTTCGTGCTCGACCTCCCCGTCCAGCTGGTGGACGAGCCGCTCGGCGCCGAGGCCGACGACGAGGACTCGGACTGGCCGTTCGACGAGCAGCAGTCCGCCCACGACACCCATCCGGAGGGACGCCCATGAACCGCATCCTGATCGCCGAGGACGAGGACCGCATCGCGTCGTTCGTCGAGAAGGGCCTGCGCAGCAACGGATTCGTCACCACGACGGTCGCCAACGGGCGGCAGGCCTACGACGAAGCGCGGTACGGCGAGCACGACCTGCTGATCCTGGACATCGGGTTGCCGGAGATGGACGGCTTCACCGTGCTGCACCGGCTGCGTGAGGCCCAGGTCGGCATCCCGGTGCTCATCCTCACCGCGCGGGACAGCGTGGACGACAAGGTCGCCGG
>CAYRLV010000429.1:0-3447 GCA_964425155.1 uncultured Ornithinicoccus sp.
GCAGGTCGGTGTGGCAGACGCCGCAGGCCTCGACCTTGACGACCGCCTCCCCCGGCCCCGGATCGGGCACGACCACGTCGACCACCTCGACGGGCGCGCCCTTGGCGCGCGCGATGACTCCCTTGACGGTGCTGGACATTCGGCGCTCCTTGCTGTCGTGCTTGCTTTCCCGCACCCTAGCCAAGCCGAACTCACCCAGCGAAGCCGACCATGCACACCGACGTCGCCCGTGCCCACCGGCGCGGCTCGGCACGGGCAGCCGTGGTGGCACGGCGGACGATGGCGCGTGAACGTGAGGGGTCAGCGGGGGACGACGAGGGCCGTGGCGATCGCCGCGATCCCCTCACCGCGGCCGGTGAGGCCGAGCCCGTCGGTCGTCGTGGCCGAGACCGACACGGGAGCGCCACCCAGCGCCTCGGACAGCACGGTCTGGGCCTCCTCACGGCGGGGGCCGAGCCGGGGCCGGTTTCCCACCACCTGCACCGCGACGTTGCCGACGACGAACCCCCCGTCGTCCAGGATGCTCAGCGCGTGCGAGAGCAGGACCGTGCCACGGGCCCCGGCGAGCTCGGGACGCGCCGTGCCGAAGTGGGCGCCCAAGTCACCCAGGCCGGCCGCCGAGAACAGCGCGTCGCACGCGGCGTGCGCGGCCACGTCGCCGTCCGAGTGGCCCTGCACGCCACGCTCCCCGGGCCACTCGAGGCCGGCCAGGAAGAGCGGCCGGTCGTCGTCCGCGAACGGATGCACGTCGACACCCACACCGGTGCGCGGGAGGTCAGGGCGCGTCATACGGCTGCTCCTGCAGGAGACGCTCGGCGACGGCAAGGTCGGTCGGCGTGGTGATCTTCATCGCCCACGGGTCGCCGTCGACCACCCGGACGTGACCGCCCAGGGTCTCGACCAGGCCGGCGTCATCGGTGGCCGCGGCGCCATGGGTTGCCGCCTGCCGGTGCGCGTCCTCCAGCACCTCGCGCAGGAACGCCTGCGGGGTCTGGATGGCCCGCATGCCGGACCGGTCGGGGGTGGCGAGCACGCGGCCCTCGCGGTCCACGGTCTTGATGGTGTCGGTCACCGGGACGCCGGGGACGACGGCCGGGTGACCGGACCGCACCGCGGCGACCAGCCGGGCATACAGGCTGGTCGGGGTGAGGCACCGGGCGGCGTCGTGCACGAGCACGATGCCGTCGTCGGATCGCAGGGCGGCCAGGCCGGCCGCGACCGACGCGGTGCGGGTCGCCCCGCCGGGCACGACATCGATGTCCGCCGCGCGGGGATGAGCGCTCGTGACGGCGCGCACCTCATTCAGGTGGCTCGGCGGCGCAGCGACCACGACGTGGGCGATGTCGGGGCACGCCGTGGCCCGTCGCAGCGCGTGTGCGAGCAGTGGCTCGCCGCCGAGCGACGCGAGCGCCTTGGGCTGCGTCGCGCGCAGCCGGGTGCCCTGACCCCCGGCCACCAGGACCAGGGCGACGTTCAGGAGGCGAGGACCTCGTCGAGCGTGGCCTCGGCCTTGTCCTCGTTGGTGTGCTCGGCGAGGGCGAGCTCGGACACGAGGATCTGCCGCGCCTTGGCGAGCATCCGCTTCTCACCGGCGGACAGGCCGCGGTCCTTGTCGCGGCGCCAGAGGTCGCGCACGACCTCGGCGACCTTGATGACGTCACCGGAGGCGAGCTTCTCCAGGTTGGCCTTGTAGCGGCGCGACCAGTTGGTCGGCTCCTCGGTGTGCTCGGCACGCAGGACCTCGAACACCTTGTCGAGACCGTCCTGGCCCACGACGTCGCGGACCCCGACGAGATCGCAGTTCTCCGCCGGTACCTCGATGGTCAGATCGCCTTGGGCTACTTTCAGGACGAGGTAGAGCTTGTCCTCTCCCTTGATGGTGCGGGTCTTGGTTTCTTCGATCAGTGCCGCCCCGTGGTGCGGGTACACGACCGTCTCGCCGACCTTGAAATCCATATGTTGTTTGCCCCTTTCGCGACTTCAAGGATAACACGGGTGGCGCCGGTCACTGAAGCCGGGCGGCGACGTTTGCGCAGGTCAGAGGCCCAGTGGGCGTCAGGTCGACGAAAACTCACCCCTTGACAGATCGGCTCCGGCATGCATTCCCCGCGCGTCCGGACGGGAGGTGCCACGGCCGAAGGAGCGGCCCGCTAGGCTGGCCCGCGTGATGCGTCGACCGGCCCGAGCCACCTCCTCATCCCGGCTCCCGAAGCGGAGCGCCGTGCTACTCACCTCCGCGCTGGCGGCCGGCACCGTGGCGCTCTCGGGGTGCATGCAGTTCTCCCCGATGACCACCGAGCTGCCCTACGACCCTGCCGACGGGGTCTCCACCACCCTCGGCGACCTGACGGTGCACGACCTGCTCGTCGTCTCGGCCGCCAAGGGTGACCCGGGGGTGGTGTCCGGCTACGTGGTCAACTCCAGCGACCAGAAGATCGTGCTGCAGATCAAGGGCCCCAACGCCGTGGCGACGCAGACCACCATCCCGGCGAACGGCACGGTCCGGCTGCAGGGCGGCGACACCCCCACCGTGCAGCTCAGCACGACGAACGCCCGCCCGGGCTCGCTGCTCGACCTGCAGCTGAAGACCTCCGAGCACGGCACCAACACGGTCCCCGTTCCCGTGCTCCTGCCGGACGGCTACTACAGCACGCTCACCCCACAGCCGACCACCGCGGAGCCCACCGGCGGCTGAGTCCGCACCTCAGGCGGCCTCGAACTTGTAGCCCAGACCCCGCACCGTGACGATGTGCTGCGGGGCTGACGGGTCAGTCTCGATCTTCGCGCGCAGCCGCTTGACGTGGACGTCCAGCGTCTTGGTGTCCCCCACGTAGTCACTGCCCCACACCCGGTCGATCAGCTGGGCGCGGGTCAGCACCCGTCCGGCGTTGCGCAGCAGCAGTTCCAGCAACTCGAACTCCTTGAGCGGGAACGAGGTCGGCTCACCCCGGACGCTCACCACGTGGCGCTCGACGTCCATCCGCACCGGCCCGGCCTCGAGGCTCGCGGGGAGCAGCTCCTCCGGCTCCTGCAGCCGGCGCAGCACCGCCCGGATCCGGGCCAGCAGCTCCCGGCTGGAGTAGGGCTTGGTGACGTAGTCGTCGGCGCCGAGCTCCAGGCCGACCACCTTGTCGACCTCGCTGTCCTTGGCGGTCAGCATGATGACCGGCACCGACGACCGCTGCCGCAGGGTCCGGCAGACCTCGACCCCCGAGAGCCCCGGCAGCATCAGGTCGAGCAGCACGAGGTCGGCCCCGTCCCGGTCGAACTCCGCGAGCGCGTCGGGGCCGGTCTCGGTGACGGCCACGTCATACCCCTCCTTGCGCAGGAGGTAGGACAGCGGCTCGGAGTAGGACGCCTCGTCCTCGACGACCAGGATGCGCGTCATGCCGGGGACCCCGCGAAGTATCGGAGCGCAGCGGAGAACTGCCGGGGTCCCCGCGAGGT
>CAYRLV010000430.1:0-3440 GCA_964425155.1 uncultured Ornithinicoccus sp.
CTGGTGCGGATCGACCCCGACGACCGCGAGGCCGCGGCCCGGCTGTGGCAGCGGGCCGGTGCCCGGGTCGACCCGGCCGAGGCCCGCGACACCTTCGCCCTGGCCGTGCTCGCGCTGGTGCGCGGCGGCCTGCGCGTGGCGAACCGCGAGCTCGGGCCCTTCACCTGGCGCCGCGGCGGGGCCGCGGCGGAGGGCCACCCCGGCAGCCCGTGGCAGCAGCGGCTGCGCGGGGCGTCCCGAGGCGGGGACGGCGTCCTGTCCACCTGGGCGGTGCGGCCGTTGTCGCGCAAGGTCACCCGCTTCGGGCTCGCCCACGGCTGGACGCCCAACCTGGTCAGCTTCGCCAGCCTCGCCCTGGGGCTGGCGGCCGCCGGGCTGGTGGCGACCGGCAACCGGTGGCTGTGGATCCTGGCCGCCGTGCTCCTGCAGTGTGCCCTCGTCGTCGACTGCGTCGACGGGGAGATCGCCCGGTTCACCCGGCGGTTCAGCGCCTTCGGCGCCTGGCTGGACGGGGTGGGCGACCGGGTGAAGGAGTATGCCGTGTTCGCCGCCCTCGCGTTCGTGGCCGTGCGCCACGACGCTCCGGGCTGGGTGGTCGCCGGGGCGGCGTTGACCCTGGTGACCTTCCGGCACCTGGAGGACTACGCCTACGTCGACCGGCTGCGGCCGCTGCGCGCGAGCCGGCCGGACGGCATACCGCTCTCGTCCGAGCGGGACGGTGGCGCGCCCGACGCGCCCACCACCTTCGTCCCGCCCCCGGACCGGCGGGCGAGGACGGTGCGGGCGGTGAAGAAGGTCATCCACTTCCCGATCGCCGAGCGCTACCTGCTGATCTCGCTGGGGCTGCTGACGTTCCGGCCGCTGCTGGTGCTCGGGCTGATCATCGGTGCGATGGCGATCGCGTTGGTCTGGACGCAGGGCGGGCGCACGCTCAAGGCGATCGCCGGCAGCGACGGCATCACGGACGACCTGCTGCCGTCGGGGAGTGGCTGGAGCCACCTCGACCACCAGATGGACCTCGGACCCGTCGCCCGGGTGGTGGGGAGGCTGTCCAGCATGCCGGTGGTGGCCGGTCTGGCGGCTGCGGGCGCGCTCTACGTCGCGGCCGTCGTCGCCGCCACCCAGCACCAGGTGGTGATCGCGCTGGTCGTGGGCATCCCGGCGGTGCTGGTCGTCGGTGCGGCCGCCCGGCCTCCCGTGAGTGACCCGCTCGGCTGGCAGTTGCCGTCGGCGCTGTGGCTGGCCGAGGCGCTCGTCGTCGGTGCGGTCGCCGTCGCGGTGCTGCCCGAGGGCACCAGGGGTGCCGGGTACCTCTGGCTGGCCGTGGTCGCCTACCACCGGTATGACGTGGTCTACCGGCTGCGTGAGACCGGGCGGGGCGGTGCCGGCTGGGTCGCGCTGGTCACCCTGGGCGTGGACGGCCGGGTGATCGGGCTGCTCCTGGTCGCGCTGCTCGCGCCGGAGCGACTGTCGCTGGTCATGTGGGTCGCACCGGCCGTGCTGGCGATCTGCTACGCGGTCGACTCCGCGCTGGGCTGGCGCCGGTCCGCTGCAGGGCGCGCCGTCCCCGTCCGGCCGGTCGGCGCGACGGGCGCCCGGTGACGCGTGCGGACGGGCCCGGGCACGACCCGGGCGACGACCACCCCTCGCTCGAGCTGCTCCGGTCGGTGGCGCAGCCCGAGGAGCACATGGCCCGCTACAACGCCGAGCACTGGGCCGGCACGCTCTACCTGAGGCACCTGTCCATCCGGGTCACCCGGTGGCTGCTGCCGACGCACCTCAGCGCCAACGGCGTCACCTGGCTGATGATCGTGGTCGGGGTCGTCGGTGCGTTCCTGACGTTGCTGCCCGGGCTGCTCGGCCCGGTGCTCGTCGCCGTGGCGATGCAGCTGCAGATCCTGCTGGACTGCAGCGACGGCGAGGTGGCGCGCTGGCGCCAGCGGTTCTCGCCCGCCGGCATCTACCTCGACCGCATCGGTCACTACCTGACCGAGGGGTGCCTGCCGATCGCGCTGGGGCTGCGGGCCGACGGCTACACGCTGTCCGACCCGCTCGAGGTCGGTGGCTGGACGGTGCTCGGGTTCGTGGTCGCCGTCGTCGTGCTGTGGAACAAGGCGTTCACCGACCTCGTGCACGTGTCCCGGGCCAAGACCGGCCGGCCGATGCTCGACGACGTCGCGACCACGGCCCGGTCCAAGGTGAGCGGCCTCGCCCGGCTGCGGCGCGGGTTCGCCTACCTGCCGATCTTCCGGGCGTTCGTCGCGGTCGAGTTCTCGCTGCTCGTGCTGGTGGCCGGGATCGCCGACGTCATCCGGGGCGACCTCGGCGGCACCCAGGTGCTCATGGTCGTGCTCGTGCCGCTCGCGTTCGTCACCGCGGCAGGGCACCTGCTGGCGGTCCTCACCAGCTCGAGGCTGGACTGACCGGTGGCCCAGACGACCCGGCCGGGCGGGAGCGACCCCGGCGCCCAGCACCGGGGCGCGACCGTCTTCCAGTGGGCCCAAGTGCCCGGCCCGGTGGGTGGTGTCACCAGGTGGGTGCACGGCCTGACGACCGCGCTCGCCGCGGACGGAGTGACCGTCCGCCGGGTCAACACCGCCTCGGCCGCCGAGGCGGCGCGGATGCTGCCGCGGATCTGGGGCCGACGCAGCCTGCACCTGTTCCACATCACCCGGCTGTGGCGGGCGGTCGTGCTCGGGCCGCTGTTCGCCCTGCTGCCGGGCCGCACGGCACTCGTGCTGCACTCGGGCTCGACCAGGCGGCAGGTCGAGACCATGGGCGGCGTGCTGGCGCGGGTGCTCCGGCTGGCGTTGCACGCCTACGACGAGATCTGGGCGGTGAACGACGAGATCGGCGCGGTGCTCCCACCCGCCTTGCGCACGCGGGTGCGCGTGGTGGCTCCGTACCTGGCGCCGGTCGAGGGGCGCTCGGACTCCCGTGACGCCGACCTGGTGACGGTCGCGACCAACTCGGGCGAGGACCACTACGGTGCCGGACTCGCGCTGGACGCGGTCGAACGAGCCCGGCGCACCCGTCCGGAGCTGCGGCTGTGGGTGCTGGCCTACGGCGACGACCGCCCCCAGCTGCAGGCACTGCGGTCCCGGGTGGCCGACCTCGACTGGGTGCGGTGGTCGTTCAACCTGACGCCCGACGAGGTGGGCGAGGCGCTCGCCGCCTCGGCCGTCTTCCTGCGACCCACGTCCTGGGACGGCGACGCGCTGATCGTGCGTGAGGCGCTCGCGGCCGGGGCGCGGGTCGTGGCCAGCGACACGGCGGCGCGGCCGGCCGGGGTGGAGCTCAGCGCCCTGGACGCCGAGGCGTTCGCCGAGGCGCTGCTCGCGGGCGGGCGACCCAGCGACGGCACCGGCCTCGCCGGCGAGACGAGCCTCGAGGCCGCCCGCCGCGCCCTGGCGGCTCTGCCGGCCTGACCTCACGCCCTG
>CAYRLV010000431.1:0-3439 GCA_964425155.1 uncultured Ornithinicoccus sp.
CCGGTCGCCCGGTCAGATCGCCCGTGCGCGGTTCCGCCGCGACAAGGTGTCGATGACGTGCCTGTTCGTCCTGATCTTCTTCATCCTGGTGGCCATCGCCGCACCGATCCTGAACGCCGTCGGCATCATCGACCCGGACACCAACCACTCGGACCTGGTGCAGGGGATCGGGTCGATGCCTACCGGCCCGCTCGGGGGCGTCAGCGCCGACCACTGGCTGGGCGTGGAGCCGCAGACCGGCCGTGACCTGCTCTCCCGGGTGATCGTCGGCCTGACGTCCTCGTTCATCATCGCCGCCTCGGCGACGTTCATCGCGATCTTCATCGGCACCGTGGTGGGCATCATCTCCGGGTTCGCCGGCGGCTGGGTCGACACCACGCTCGGCCGGTTCATGGACCTGGTGCTCGCCTTCCCGCAGCTGCTCATGCTGCTGGCGCTCACCGAGCCGCTCAAGGACCGGCTCGTGGCCATGGGGGTCCCCAGCGGCAACACGGTGGACTTTCTCTACATCATCATCGTGCTGGGCTTCTTCGGCTGGCCCTACTTCGCCCGCATCATCCGGGGGCAGGTGCTCTCGCTGCGGGAACGCGAGTTCGTCGAGGCGGCCCGCTCCCTGGGGGCCAAGAGCCCGCGCATCTGGTTCACCGAGCTGCTGCCGAACATCTGGGCGCCGATCCTGGTCTACATGAGCCTGATCCTGCCGCAGTACATCGCGGCGGAGGCCACCCTGAGCTTCCTCGGCGTCGGCATCCGGCCGCCGACCCCCAGCCTGGGCAGCCTGCTGACCGACTCGGTCAACTACCTGCTGGTCGATCCGCTGTTCTTCTGGGCGCCGGGTGGCCTGCTCGTCATCGTGGTGCTGTCGTTCAACCTCGTCGGTGACGGGTTGCGCGACGCCCTCGACCCCAAGTCCGACCGGCACTGACATGGGCACGTCCCAGCCGGTCCCCACAAACCTCTCCGTGGCAACCGCCACGGGGAAGACCGCCGCCCCCACCACGGGGCGGTGCAACCGCGAAGAGGAGAGCGCATGAAGCGCACAACGAGGGGAGCGCTGCTCGTGGCGCTCTCGAGCACAGTGGCCCTCACCGCGGCCGCCTGTGGTGGTGGCAGCGACGACGGTGGGACCGGTGGCGGCACCGGCGGTGGAGCCACGGGAGGCAGCACTGGTGCGCAGGGGCCGACCAGCACGGCCAAGGGCGGCACGCTCTACTACCTGACCCAGCGCAACGCCGAGCACCTGGACCCGCAACGGACCTACATCGGCCGCGACATCAGCAACGAGGCGCGGATGGTGTACCGCACGCTGACCACCTTCCCGGTGGCCTCGGGCGACGCATCGACCAAGGTCGTGCCGGACCTGGCGACCGACACCGGCACGTCCAGCAACGGCGCCAAGACGTGGAAGTTCACGATCAAGGACGGCGTGAAGTGGCAGGACGGCTCGCCGATCACCTGCAAGGACTTCCAGTACGGCATCTCGCGGACGTTCGCGACCGACGTGATCACCGGTGGCCCGAACTACGCGATCCAGTTCCTGGACATCCCGACGGACAAGGACGGCACGTCCGCCTACAAGGGCCCATACAAGAAGGACCCGAAGGGGCAGAAGCTGTTCGAGAAGGCCGTGCAGTGTGACGGCAACACGATCACCTTCCACCTGAAGAAGCCGGTCACCGACTTCAACAAGGCGCTCTACCTGCCGGCGTTCGCGCCCTACAAGAAGAGCCAGGACCACGGCGACAAGTCCAACTTCGAGGTCTTCTCCTACGGTCCCTACAAGCTGCAGGGCAAGTGGAACTCCGGCGGGACGAGCACGTTCGTGCGCAACCCGAACTGGGACCCGAAGACGGACAACGTGCGGCACGCGCTGCCGGACAAGATCGTGTTCACCGAGGGGCTGACCAACGAGGTCATCGCGCAGCGGCTGATCGCCGACAACGGCAACGACAAGTACGCGGTCTCCGACCGGTCGGTGCCGCCGTCCTTCCAGCCGCAGATCATCGGCAACCCGAAGACGAAGGAGCGGGCCACCAACCCGGCCTCGCCGTTCGTGGACTACCTGGTGCCCAACTTCGGCAGCAAGACGATGCAGAACCCGAAGGTGCGCGAGGCGCTGGCCCTGGCCACCAACAAGGAGTCCTACATCACCGCGCTGGGTGGCCCGACGATGGCGACCCCGGCGACCTCGATGATCAACCCGAACACGCCGGGCTACAAGAAGTACAACGCTTTCGGCGCGACCAACCAGGGTGACCCGGCCAAGGCGAAGAAGCTGCTGCAGGAGGCCGGTGTCTCGCTGCCGGTGAAGATCAACTACATCTACAGCGGCGGCACCCCGACGTCCGACAAGTCGGCCACGGCGCTGAAGGAGGCCTGGGAGAAGGCCGGCTTCAAGGTGAGCCTGCAGCCGGAGACCCAGAACTACTACACCATCATCCAGAACCCCGCCAAGCAGGACACGTGGGACGTGGCCTGGGGTGGCTGGGGCCAGGACTGGCCGGGTGCCGCGACGGTGATCCCGCCGCTGTGGGACTCCCGGGTCAACCTGACCAAGAGCAGCAACGCCCAGGACTACGGTCAGTACGACAGCGACAAGGTCAACAAGGCCATCGACGCTGCCTACAAGCTGACCGACCCGGACAAGCAGAACGCTGCCTGGGGTGACATCGACGAGATGATCCAGAAGGACGGCGGTTACATCCCGCTCAGCGTGACCAAGTTCTTCCTGATCCGCGGCTCGGGCGTCACCAACTGGATCGACAACCCTGCGTTCGCCGACTACCCCGACCTGGGGTCGCTCGGAGTCCAGCAGTAAGTCGCTCGACCAGCAGCACCGACCGCCGGGTCGGTGGGCCTCGCGCCCACCGCCCCGGCGGACCGGGGCCGGGCCCGGCTCCGGTCACACCCGACGTCCGAAGGTGAGGTGACGCCGCTCCGCGGCCGGCCACCATGTTGTACTACGTCATCCGGCGGGTCATCGCCGCGATTCTCATGCTCGTCGTCATCAGCATGACGACCTTCGCCCTGTTCTACGCGATGCCGAGCGATCCTGCTCGCCTCACCTGCGGCAAGACCTGCACGCCGGCCCTGATCAAGGCCAACCGGCACTACCTGGGCCTGGACAAGCCAATCACCACGCAGTACGCCGACTTCGTCAGTGGTCTGTTCACCGGACGCGACTTCCCGGACGACCCGGCGTTCGCCAAGGCGAACCCCGACAAGGTCACCCACTGCCCGGCACCCTGCCTCGGCTACTCGCCGCAGCGCACCTCGCTGGTGTCGACCTACATCAGTGAACGATGGCCGGTGTCGATCTCCATCGCCCTCGGTGCCTTCGCCATCTGGATCACCTTCGGCGTCGGGTTCGGCATCATCGCTGCGCTCACGAGAGGACGATGGCCGGATCGACTGCTCACCAGCTCGTCGCTGTTCGTCT
>CAYRLV010000432.1:0-3431 GCA_964425155.1 uncultured Ornithinicoccus sp.
TCGGCAACCCGGACGTCGGCATCCGCTATGCCATCAACGGTCTGCTGTCCCTGACTCCAGACGGTGCCCCCATCCTCGGGGAGAGCCCCCAGGTGGGTGGCCTCTGGTCGGCTGCGGCGGTCTGGGTCAAGGAGGGGCCCGGCGTCGGTCGGATGATCGCCGAGTGGATGACCGACGGCAACCCGGAGTTCGATCTGCACGGGGCCGACATCGCCCGGTTCTACCCGCACCAGCGCACTCGGGCGCACATCGTGGCCAGGGCCGGCGAGGGCTTCAACAAGACCTATGGCATCGTCCACCCGTCCGAGCAGTGGGCGAGCAACCGCGACGTGCGGCTGGCGCCGATGCACGCGGACGAAAAGGCCCTGGGGGCAGTGTTCTTCGAGGCCGGTGGCTGGGAACGACCGCACTGGTACGAGTCCAACGAGGCGCTGCTGGGTGACTACGGCGACAAGGTCATGCCGCGCGAGGCCGAGTGGGACTCGCGCTGGTGGTCTCCCATCATCAACGCCGAGCACCTGGCCATGCGGGAGCGCGTCGGGCTGGTCGACCTGACCGCCTTCGTCGTCTTCGACGTCCTCGGTCCGGGCGCGCTGGACCTGGTGCAACGCCTCGCCGTGGCGCAGATGGACGTGCGCCCGGGCCGGGTCGTCTACACCTCGCTGCTGGACGAACGTGGTGGTATCCGGGCCGACCTGACGATCATGCGGTTGGGCGAGGACCACTACCGGGTGGTGACCGGGGGCGCGACCGGGATGGTCGATCTGGCCTGGTTCCGTCGGCACCAGCCTGAGGACGGCTCGGTGCAGGTCGTCGACCTGACCTCGTCCTGGTCCACGATCGGCCTGTGGGGCCCGAAGGCCCGCGACGTGCTCGGCTCCCTGACCGGCGACGACGTCTCGCACGAGGGCTTCCGGTTCGCCACCTGCCGCACGATCGAGTTGGACACCCTGACACCGCTTGCCTCTCGGATCTCGTATGTCGGTGAGCTGGGTTGGGAGCTCTACGTCCCCATCGAGGAGGGAGCCAAGCTGTGGTCGTTGCTCCGTGAGGCGGGGGAGCCGCACGGGCTGGTGCCGGTGGGCATCGGGGTCTACGGCACCACCGGACGGATCGAGAAGGGCTACCGCGCGCACGGCGCCGAGCTGGACACCGAGCACACCCTGGTCGAGGCCGGGATGACCCGGCCCAAGGTCAAGGACGCCGACTTCGTCGGCCGGGACGCCTATCTCAAGCAACGCAGCGAGGAGCCGGCAGCGGTGATGTGCTCCCTGACGGTGGACGACCACACCGGGCCCGACGGTGTCGCCCGCTACATGCTCGGCGGCGAGCCGATCCTCACGCCGGACGGCGAGCCGCTGACCGACACCGCGGGGCGCCGGTCCTACGTCACCTCGGCCGGTTCGGCCCCGTCCCTGGGCAAGCACGTCCTGATGGCCTACCTGCCCCCGGCACAGGCGGTCGTGGGAACGGCGCTGGCGGTGGACTACCTGGGCCACCACTACCCGGTCACCGTCGGATCGATCGACAGCACACCGTTGTTCGACCCTGACAACGAGCGGATCCGGAGGTAGTGCGATGACCGACGTGCTCGTGTGCATCAAGCGGGTGCCGGAGACGACGGCCGAGGTGAGCCTCACCGCCGACGGCACCGTCGACACCAGCCACGCAGGGTTCACCCTGAGCTCGCACGACGAGTGCGCCGTGACGCTGGCGGTGGACGTCGCGAACGCCACGGGAGGCGAGGCGGTGGTGCTGTCCCTCGGCACCGAGGACGCCGAGGAGCAGATCCGGTCGGCCATCGCGGTCGGCTGTGCCAGCGGGATCCTGCTGGAGGCCGAGCCCGACCGGTTCGGTCCGGTCGACGTGGCCGAGGCCATCGCCGAGCACGCGCGCGCCCGGGAGGCCGACGGGTCCGGCTACGGGCTCGTCCTCGTGGGCAACGACGCGGCCGACACCGGCGACTTCCAGGTCGGCGTGCGGTTGGCCCACGCGTTGGATCGGCCGGTCCTGATGGGCATCTCGACCCTCGCGGTCTCCGGCGAGACCCTCGTGGCGCGGGGCAGCGGCCCGGACGGTGACGAGGTCTACGAGCTGGCCCTGCCGGCAGTGGTCGCGGTGCGCGAGGGCGGCGTGGAGCCGCGCTACCCGTCCATCCCCGGTCGGATGAAGGCCAAGCGGGCACCGGTCGAGACGGTCTCACCTGCCGTCGAACCCGCGGGCTCCGGGCGTGTCCGGCTGAAGGAACTGCCGGCGGCACCGAGCGAGGTGCAGGTGCTCGGGGAGGGACCGGCCGCCGTGCCGGCCCTGGTGGACGTGCTGGAGAAGATCGGGGTGGTGTCGCGATGATCCTCGTCTGGGTCGAGACCGACGGTGACGGGCTGGCCGAGACCACGGCCGAGTGCCTCACCTTCGCCCGGGACGTGCTGGCGGGCGACGACGAGCCGGTGGAGGCGATCCTCGTCGCCGGCGCGGCACAGGCCGAGGCGCTGTCCGCACCACTGGGCGAGCTGGGCGTCGCGGCCGTGCTGCACACCGACGACCCACGACTGGACGCCTACGGCGGCGCGGCGTGGGCCGCCGCGCTGACCGCCGCCGCCCGGGAGCGCGGTGCCCGCGCCGTGCTCGCCGCCGGAACGCCCCGCGGCAGCGAGCTGATGGCGCACGTGGCCAGCGAACTGGGGGTGGCCATGGCGGCCAACGTCGTGGCCGTCGACCAGACGGGGCCCCTGCACGTGTCCAGGCAGGTGATGGGCGGCTCGGTGCTCGAGGAGATGCGGCTGAGCGACGACGTGGCGGTCCTCACCGTGGCCGGTCACGCCTGCGACCCGCGGCCCGCGGACACCGCCACCACCCCCGAGCCGGCCACCGTCTCCGTGGACCTGAGCGAGCGCCAGCTGGCCGGCCGGGTGAGCCGGGTCGAGCAGACCGAGTCGGAGGACACCTCGGCACTGACGAAGGCCAAGGTGGTCATCGGGGCCGGCCGCGGGGTCGGGCGGGCCGACGGCTTCGACGACCTGCTCGAGCTGACCGAACTGCTGCACGGCGCGCTCGGGGTGTCCCGCGTGGTGACCAACCTGGGCTGGCGCCCGCACCACGAGCAGGTCGGCCAGACCGGCAGCCGCATCTCGCCGGACCTCTACCTGGCCTGCGGCATCAGCGGCGCCATCCAGCACTGGGCGGGCTGCCAGAGCGCCAAGACCATCGTGGCCGTCAACACCGACCCCGACGCCCCGATGGTCACCCGCGCCGACTACGCCGTGATCGGTGACCTGCACGAGATCGTCCCGGCGCTCAACGACGAGCTGCGCCGCCGCCAAGGCTGACCCGCGGGCCCACCGCGCGAGCGGCACAGTTCCGGACGAGTGGCACACCTCTAGGTGTGCCACTCGTCGCAAACTGTGTCACTCGTCAGGGAACGGACCGGGTCG
>CAYRLV010000433.1:0-3419 GCA_964425155.1 uncultured Ornithinicoccus sp.
ACGTCTCCAAGGACGTCGACGACAACCGGCTCTTCGCGAACGAGAAGTGAGGCAATCATGACCTTCCTGTGGGAGAACGACAGTCAGGCTGCCGACAACCTCCGGATGGCGCTGGGCAGCGGGATGCGGGTGGTGGACTCGGCCCCGGCGGCCACGAGAGCTCTCGGCGAAGAGCGTCAAGAGCTGCTGCTCGTCATCGGTCCGGACATCGACCTCGCTGCAGCCCTGGGCGTGGCGGACTCACTCCGGATGGAGCGACCCGAGGTCGGGGTGGTGCTGATGCGGCGCCGGCTGGACGTCTCGGTCCTGGCCCGGTCCCTCCGCGCTGGGGTCCGTGAGGTGGTCAGCGCGGATGACCTCAGCGCGCTCACCGAAGCGGCCGCGCGCAGCCTCGAGCTGTCGACCAGGCTCAGCGGCATCACGGCCGGCGACGCGCGGGAGGGGCGGATCGTCACCGTCTTCTCCGCCAAGGGCGGCTGCGGCAAGACCACCATCTCGACCAACGCGGCGGCTGAGCTCGCGTCCAGCGGACTGCGAGTCCTGCTCGTCGATCTCGACCTGGCCTTCGGTGACGTGGCCATCTCGCTCGGGCTGATGCCCGAGCGGTCGATCGCCGAGCTGGTCGCGATGGGTGGCCACCTCGACGCCGAAGGACTTGCGTCCGTGGTGACCAGCCACGACTCGGGTCTGGACGTGCTCTGTGCTCCGTCGCACCCCGGCGACGCCGACCGCATCCCGGCCGCGGTGGTGGGTGAAGTGCTTCGGGTGGCCAGGCGCACGTACGACGTGGTGGTCATCGACACACCCCCGTCCTTCACCGAGCACGTGCTGACCAGCTTCGACGCCTGCGACGTGTCGATCCTGTTGGCCACGCTGGACATTCCCGCGGTGAAGAACCTGCGGCTGGCGCTGGACACGCTCGACCTGCTGGGACACCCCAAGGACAACCGGCTGCTGGTGCTGAACCGGGCGGATGCCAAGGTCGGGCTCTCGGTCGATGACGTCACCACGGCACTTCACCACGACCTGGCTCAGGAGGTGCCCGACAACCGCGCGGTCACCGCAGCCACCAACCGCGGCGTGCCCATCGTGTTGCACGAGCCGAAGAACCCGGTGAGTTTGGCGCTCAAGGGTCTGGTCCGTGACAGCCTGCGTCCAGCGATCGGGATGGCAGTCGAAACTCCCGTCTCAGGTCGTGCCACCCATCGCGCGGCCGGTCGCCGGTTCCTTCGTCGCGCCGAGGCCGGGAGCAGGGCATGAGTTACCCCACGAAGTTCTCCGCTCCGCTCCGATACTTCGAGGGGGCCCCACGATGAGTCTCGCCGACCGCCTGGACCAGGCGCGCAGGAGCGCTCCCGTCATCGCCGGCTCGGCGTCGGGGCCCGAGCGGCAGCCACAAGAGGCGGCCGTCTCCTCGGACCCCTTCGCCTCGGTCAAGGAGAGTGTCCACCAGGCGCTCATCGCCAGCCTCGGGCCGCAGCTCTACGACCCCCACCTGTCCCAGGGGGACCTGGAACAGCGCGTCCGGGTGACCCTGCAGGAGGTGCTCGAGACCGAGAACACGCCGCTGTCCAACAACGACCGCACCCGGATCGCCCAGGAAGTCGCCGACGAGATCCTCGGACACGGACCCCTCGAACCGTTGCTGCGCGACAGCGAGGTCACCGAGATCATGGTGAACGGTCCGCACCAGGTATTCATCGAGCGGGCCGGCAAGATCCATCCGGTCGCGGCCGCCTTCCACGACGACGCGCACCTGCGCCGCACCATCGACAAGATCGTGGCTCGCGTCGGCCGCCGGATCGACGAGGCCCAGCCGATGGTGGATGCCCGTCTCCCCGATGGATCTCGCGTCAACGCCGTCATTCCACCGATCGCCCTCGACGGCAGTGTCCTCACCATCCGGAAGTTCTCCGCCGATCCGTTCACCGACCACGACCTGATCACGTTCGGCACCATGACCCCGCAGCTCCGGGACGTTCTCGACGCCTGTGTCCGGGGCCGGCTCAACGTGATCATCTCCGGCGGCACGGGGTCGGGCAAGACGACATTTCTCAACGTGATGTCGGGATACATTCCCAGCGACGAGCGGATCATCACCATCGAGGACGCCGCTGAGCTCCAGCTCCAGCAGCAGCACGTCCTGCGGATGGAGTCGCGCCCACCCAACATCGAGGGTCGAGGCGTCGTCGCCATCCGTGATCTGGTGCGCAACGCGCTGCGCATGCGTCCCGACCGCATCGTCGTCGGTGAGGTCCGCGACGGCGCTGCCCTCGACATGCTGCAGGCGATGAACACCGGTCACGACGGCTCGCTGACCACCGTGCACGCCAACTCGCCACGCGACAGCCTCTCCCGCCTCGAGACGATGGTGCTGATGGCCGGTGTCGACCTGCCAGTGCGCGCGATTCGGGACCAGGTGTCCAGCGCGGTCGACCTCGTCGTCCAGCTGACCCGCCTCAAGGACGGGACCCGTCGGGTCGTCCAGGTCACCGAGGTCGTCGGCATGGAGGGCGACATCATCACCATGCAGGACCTCTTCACGTTCGACTACTCGGCCGGGCGCGACGCCGACGGCCGGGTGCTCGGCTCGTTGCGCGCCACCGGACTCCGCCCGAAGTTCACGCAAACGCTCAGCGATGCGGGCGTCGAGCTGCCGGCTGGCGTCTTCTCGGCCGGGGACCTGCGGGAGTCGGCATGAACCTTCAGCAGCGCGCGCAGGCGCTGGCCGCATGCCTGTTGACCCTGTTGCTGTGTATGACGGCCGGGCCCGCCGCGCGTGCCGCCGACGGTCCGCAGCCCGGCTCGCTGAGCGACGTGCACGCGTCTCGCACTCACCTGAGTGCCGTGCTCACGGTGCCCGCAACGAGCGACACCGTGTCGATCGACCCCGCGAGCCTGCGAGCCACGATTGGCGGTCATCCGGCACACGTGACTGCGGAGCCGGTCAACCACGAGCGCCGGGCCACCATGTTGCTGATCGACACCAGTGGCTCGATGGGGCCCGACGGCATCGCTGCGGCAACTGCCGCGGCGCGCACCTTCCTGGACCTGGCTCCCAGCGACATCCAGGTTGGACTCGCCACCTTCTCCGACCGGCCGAAGGTGCTGGTGCCACCCACGCGTGACCGCACGAAGGTGCGGACTGCGCTGAGCGGTCTGCGCCCCGGCGGAGAGACCGCGCTGTATGACGCGCTGCGCCTCAGCGCCAAAGCACTGGGGGCCAAGGGAAGTCGCAGCATCATCGTGCTGTCCGACGGCGGCGACACCGTCAGCCGTTCGACGCTCTCCTCGACGCTTTCCACCCTGGAGCAGGGTGGGGTGCGCACGGAAGCGGTCGCCTTCCGCACCGACGAGAGCAAGTTCTCCGCCCTCCGCTCCGTGACCCGCGCCACCCAGGGACGGCTCGTGCAGGCGGG
>CAYRLV010000434.1:0-3417 GCA_964425155.1 uncultured Ornithinicoccus sp.
GGTCGGTGGCCGCATACATGTGCAGGGCTTGATTGGTGATGTTCCGCAGCACGTCGGTGCTGGGGATGGTCTGAGCCAGCTCATCTGTCGCCGCTGTGACCCAGGCACGTAGGGCTTGCTCGAGCCGTTCGTTGGTCGTGGCCGGCGCGCTGGGTGGAGCAAAGCTGGCCAGCTCACGCACTCTGCTTGTCCGGCCGCATCCGTCCAAACCGTCGAGGGCACGGTCGGCGTACCGGGTCACCAGTATGGGTTGCTGGGTCTCGGCCGTCGAGAGGTGTGAGCAGGCATACCGACCGGTCGCACTGATCATGGCCATCAGGTGCGTGATGACCGGGGTGGCCTCGGCTTCCTGCAGGATGGTGTCGAGATGTGAGCCGGCCCAGGTGACGAGGTCCCGTTGGCGGGCTCCCGCGACCATGTCGGCGAGCGCACCCAAGGTGAGCGACAGCTGGTCGAGTGGTTCGGTGCTGGCGAGGCTGGCCGGTCGCGCGGAGTCCAGGATGGTCAGGTTCTTCGGCGTGCCCCGAAGGCCAGGCGGCTGGGGGAAGTCGTCGAGGATCTGTTGGTGGATCGCGTGGATCTGAATACGGTCGTCACCGAAGGCTTGTGGGGGGCCGACCAGTTCACGCAATAGGCGCTTGGCCGTGGTCTCGAACGTGGCCCAGGCGCGCAGGGTCATCGGATTGTTTGAGCGACGCAGTGCACGAACCTGATGATCAGCGAGGTCGAGAAGGTCGCCGACGGTGGTGGTGCTCATGACCGGTCAGTGCGGCCCGCGCGCGGTGTGTCCTGGTGGTTCTCGGCGGACGCAGCGCTGACCGCGGGCTCCAGGGCCGCCAGTCGGGAGATCCACACCAGGAGGTCGGCGGGTGCGTCGGCTCTCGGGATCGCGTCCAGCAGGGCGAGCGCAGCGGCCACGTGCTCGAGCGGCCCGCGGGTGTCGGTTGCGTCGGGGACTGCGCGGATGCCGGGGTGGAGGCCGCCGCGCAGGAGGCTGAGTTGGCCGGCCACGAGACGCCTGGTTGCGAAGGGGGCGTTCCCGGCTTCGGCAGTCAGTTGTGCTGCGGCTGCATCGAGGTGGGCGCACGCCCGCACCAGCGGGTCGCTGGCCAGCCCACTGGATTGCTGCTCGGGGCCATGCATGGGGTTGTGGTCCATGGGTCTCCTCGACGACGTGAAGGGAAGGGTTGCTGCGCGCGGCTCAGGTGAGCGAGGGGGCTCTTGTCTGGCTCGGCGGGGTGAGGTCAGGGCGGCGTGCTGCCGGCTGTTCCAGGGGTGTGGGGCCTCCGCCGCGTGGTGAGGTATGCAGGCCGGCTGACTCCAGCGCACGGTCCAGCGCGTGCGAGAAGTCGCCGCGCGGATTCCACCCCTGCGCGGTCATCTCTCGTTCGACTTCGCCGAGCAGCTCGTCTCGGGCGTGGCCGCGAAGCTGCGACGCGAGGGGGAGCAGCGCTTCGAGTACGACGGGCGCGGGGTTGGAGACGGCGCCATCGAGCATCGCCTGGACCAGCTCGTGGCCCGGGAGGTGCGGATGCACCCGCCCGGGATGGCGGGGCGCCAGGTGGGTGCGGTCGAACGCGGCCAGTCCGGGGACGCCCTGCTTGGACATCCAATCGGCTGGGTCGGAGCCGGCTGGCAGGTCGGTGATCATGGCCAGCCGTCGCCGGGTGAGAGCGAGCAGGTGCAGCCATCGTCTGGTGCCTTCACGTCCTGCCTGGTCCGGGTCAAGGGCAATCACTGGTGGCTGGTGGTGCATCGCTAGCACGGCGTCCGACTGAGCCTCCGAGACGGTGACTCCACTGGTGGTCACGGGCGCGAACCGGTCGCACTGTCCGGCCCGGGCCGCGGCGGCGGCGATGGCCAGAGCGTCCAGGGCACCTTCGACGATGACGATCGTGGCGACCTCATCCAGTCGGTGCTGGGTCGGCCGGTAGAGCACCCCTGCCTTGTTGAAGGTCGAGGTGTGGGTGGGGTTGCGGTACTTGGGGGCTGCCGGGTGGCCGGTGGTGTCGCGCCCGAGGAATCCCTGGAGGTGGCCGTCGGTGTCTCGCACGGGTAGGACGATGCGGCCGCGGTAGGAGTCGACCGGAGCCCCGTGTGACGGTTGGTAGGCGAGGTCGAGGTCGAGCAGCTCGGTGTCGGTGACTCCCCGGGCACGCAGGTGGGTGATGAGGGAGTGGCGGCTGGGGCTGGCGTACCCGGCCAGCGGCAGGTCGCCGTTCTCGTGTCGGAGCTGTTCGACGTCGATGCCGCGGTGGTGACGCAGCCACGCTTGGGCGTGGGCGGCGGCGGCAGGTGCGGTGAAGTGCTCCCATGCCAGTTGGTTGATCTGCCAGCCGCGCTCCAGAGAGGTTGTCGGATGTCGGCTCGGAACGACGTGCAGCCGCATCGGGCGGGGCGGTTGAGCATGCGGATGTCCTCCAAGCGGGTCGCCCCGCTGCAGGGCACGAACTGCTTCGACGAAGTCGGCCCCGGTGATGCGGGAGACGTAGTCGATGACGTCGCCGTGGGCGCCGCATCCGAAGCAGTGGAAGCGGCCGGGTATCCCTGCTACGGAGAGGGAGGGCGTGTCGTCCTCATGGAACGGACAGCACCCGACGTAACCGCGGCCACGCGGACGCAGTTCCACGCCGGAGGCGGCCACGACCTGCTCGATCGGGTTCGCGTCCCGGAGCGCCTCGAGGTCCCACCGTGGCCGAGGCGGCGCGGGCTCACGAGGACCCGGGGTTGTCACAGCTCCACCCCAGCCGCCGGGCCCGCCGTATCCGGGCAGGGTTCGGGTGGGGCCAGTTCGGCCAGGACCGCCGCCACGACGTCACGGACCGTGGTGTGCGGGTCATCGGCGGCGAGGCGAGTGGTCGCCTCGTGGACCGCCTGCAGAGGGACGTCGTGGGCCAGCACCGCGTATTCGTCCCAGATGGCGTCGTAGACGTAGAACAGCCCGTGGTCTGCGCCGAGCGGGTGCCGCACGGTCAGACGCTGTTCACCCGCGCGTCCCCAGTGGTCGCCGAAGTCGTGGTCGACGCCGCCCGCGTGACGCCGGCCGAACGCCAACGGACCGAGCCACTCGAGCCCGTCCGCGGTCACGTACTCCGCGGAACGCGAGGGCAGTTTCGTCGCACCGCTGTGCACTGGGGGAGGGTTCGGCGCCCAAGATCGGTGTTCTGCCTCGCGGCCATGGGTGTGGGTCATGACGATGCTCCCTCGGCGGGCCGGTCCGATGCCGGTGTCTGCATCGGCTACCGCCCGGGCGATACACCATCGGGTTCGCCGTGAGGCCAGTCAGTCGCCGTCCAAGGCGTAGCGGATCGCCCGGTCCCGGCGCTGCGTGACGTCAGCGCTGACGAAGCTGGCCCAGTCGGCTTCGTTGGTGGCCCAGGCGCGGCCGGGATCGTCTCGGTGTTCCTTCGCCGAGCA